>JAYFPV010000400.1:0-8998 GCA_034927465.1 Lawsonibacter sp. | reverse complement strand
CACGTGGGCACTGATCACATTGCCTTCGGCGGCGAGCGCATGGGGGTCTTTTACGTAGAGAAGGGAGCCTCTCAGCGCCCCTCCAAGATCGTGTACGACCGGAAATACTCCTCCATCGCTACCTGCGCCTATGAGGATTTTGACTGGGACGCCATCTTTGCCGGGGCTACCCACTTCCATATGACCGGCATTACCCCCGCTCTGAGCAACACCATCCCCCAGGTGTGTATTCGGGTGTGCCAAAAAGCTAAGGAGCTGGGGCTCACCATCAGCTGTGATTTAAACTACCGAAAAAACCTGTGGACCGAAGCGGAAGCCAAGACCTGCATGACCCAGATCATGCCTTATATCGACGTGCTGGTCGCCAACGAGGAGGACGCCGAAAAGGTGTTGGGTATTAAAGCCAGGGATACCGACGTTACTAGTGGCAAGCTGAACCGGGAGGGCTATGTGGATGTGGCCGATCAAATCTGCAAGACCTACGGGACCAAAATGGTGGCCGTCACCCTGCGGCGCAGCATCAGCGCCTCGGACAACGAGTGGAGCGCTATGCTGTATACCAGCGGCAAAGCCTATTTTTCCCGTTCGTATCTGATCCACCTGGTAGACCGGGTGGGCGGCGGCGATTCTTTCACCGCCGGGCTGCTCTACGGCATCATGAACGAGTACGGCCCCCAGGAAACCATCGAGTATGCGGCAGCCGCCTCCTGTCTGAAGCAGACCATGGAGCTGGATTTTAACCTGTCCACCGACGACGAAGTCAAACGCCTGGCAGCGGGCGACGGCTCCGGCCGGGTACAGCGCTGAGGCCAAGCTTCTCTCCCACACAAAAGCCGCCCCTCGCCGCAATCGGCGGCGAGGGGCGGCTCTATTTTATCTGTTAATCTGCCGGAGCACCCGCTCGAACCAATCGGGCAGGGGGCACTCCAGTTCCACCAGATTCCCTGTAGCGGGGTGGACAAACCTCAATTTTCTGGCGTGCAGGCACTGTCCCGCCAAACCCGGCCAGGGCTTGGAACTTCCGTACACCGTATCGCCCAAAAGCGGATGCCCTAGGGAGGCCAGGTGAACCCGGATCTGATGGGTGCGCCCTGTCTCCAGCTGGCACTCCACATGGGTATATCCGGGGTAGCGGGCCAGAACGGACCAGTGGGTCACGGCCGGACGGCCGTTCTTCCGGTCAATGGCCATCTTTTTGCGGTCCACCGGGTGGCGGCCGATGGGGGCATCCACGGTGCCCAAATCCTCCCTCAAATTACCAACCGCAACCGCCTCGTACACTCGGGCCAGGCTGTGGTCCTGAAGCTGGGCAGCCAGCGCCAGATGCGCCCGGTCGTTTTTCGCCGCAATTAAAAGGCCAGAGGTATCTCGGTCAATGCGGTGGACAATGCCGGGGCGCAGCTCCCCATTGATACCGGACAAAGACGTCCCGCAGTGGTACAGCAGCGCGTTGACTAGAGTTCTGTCCGGATGACCCGGGGCCGGATGAACCACCAGCCCCACCGGCTTGTTGACCACGATAACGTCCTCGTCCTCGTATACCACATCCAGCGGAATGTCCTGGGGTTCCACATCCACGGGCTTGGCCTCTGGCATGGTCAGCGTCAGCACCTCGCCGAGGATGGTCTTGTCGTTCTTCTTGACCGGCTTTCCCGCCAGGGTAACTGCACCCTCCTCCAGCAAACGCTGGGCGGCAGATCGAGTCAGATTCGGGACGGACCGGGCCAGAAAAGCGTCGATCCGCTCCCCCGTCCGGTCAGCGGTCAGCGTCAGGTTTTCCATGCAACTTCTTTCCTCCGGCCTTTGGCTCCAGCCGGTCTGCCAGAAACAGGTAATAGGCCCCGGCGGAAATCCCGCCGACCACTACACAAATATCCGCCACGTTAAACACGGCAAAATTTAGAAACAGCACATTGAACATATCCACCACAAAGCCCCGAAGCGCGCGATCGATCAGGTTGCCCACCGCGCCGGCCAGAAGCAGGGTCAAGGTTACTTTTCCAATGGGGTGATAAAAAAAATTTTTCCAAATGGCAAACGCCAGAACCCCCGACATGATCAGGGAAATCAGCGCCAACAGCCATGTGTGCTCGGAAAACAGAGAAAAAGCCGCCCCTGTATTTTTCACATAGGTCAGCTCCAAGATATAGGGGAGAAAGGGCACATGGCCCCCCAACGGAATGTTATGCAAAACCAAATACTTGACCAACTGATCCAGGGCCACCAGGGCCACCACAAGAATGGCGTAGAGCATGGGCGTTTCCTCCGCTGTCGGCTGTTGTCCGCTAAAAATGCGGTTTTTTTGTTGCTTTAATTGTATCATATCCAGCCGGGCAGAGAAAGCCCCTTTTCTTTGAAAATTTTAGGAAATCGTCGTGCCTTTGACTGACTGGCTGTTCCGTTCTCTTCCGAATATACCATCCTTTTCTCCCTCCCACGCAATCGCAAAGGCGGCAGTTCAATCCAGGGAACCGCTCCCCTGCAAAAAAGCCGCCGGAATCTTCCGACGGCCTGTCTGATCGTTATAGGCAGTTCTTTTTCAGCAGACGGATGTCGTCTCCGAAGAAGTGGAGAATATGGTATTCTCCCTCCAGTCGAGAGGCAATCTGTGGCGAATACCGGCGGGCAGCCTCCTCCATAGATAGGTTGGACGAAATAACCGTGTTCCGACCCGCCACCAGGCGGGTATTCACCAACTCGTACAGGGCCGACTGGGTAAACTGAGTCGTCAGCTCGCTGCCCAAATCGTCCAAAATCAGCAGGTCACAGTTGAGGTATCGGCGCGTCTCGTCCCTGGCCTCCAGTCCGTCCTGGCTGTCTCGCTGAAACTTCCGGACTTCAAACTGGGCAAAGACGTTGCCCGCCGTATCGTAGACCACAGAAAAGCCCTTTTCAGATACGGTGCGGGCAATGCAGGCGGACAGAAATGTCTTGCCCAGTCCCGGTGCGCCAGACAAAAATAGATTTTGAATGGAAAAGCGTCCAAATTTTTGGGCATAGTTCAGACACACCTCGTATACCAGCTCCATGTTCTCTCTTGGGGAGACGCCGCGGCCCGGCCAGGTGGCCTGGCTGTAGTAGTCAATCCGGAAGGCGTCGAAGGACTGTTCCCCCAGATCCAGCAGTTTGGACAGCTCCTTCATCTGCTCCTCGGCACATAGTTTTTTTAGGCAGGAGCACATCCTTGCCCCACGCCAACCCGTGTCATTACAGAAGGGGCAGGCGGGTTTAAGCTCCAACGCATCCTCCGGCAGACCAAGGGCCCCCAAAAGCACGGCCCGCTCTCTCTGCAGGTCCAGGTTGCGCTCCTTGATGGTCCGGATGGCCTGGGCCGGGTTTTCTCCCCGGCGCAGGGCGGTGGCCACCAGCCGCGACATGGTGCCCTGAAGCTCCTTGTCCAACTGGGCCAGTCTGGGCTGCGTTTCATAGGACCGGGCCCGAATCCGCTCGACCCGATCCGCCCGGGTCCGGCGGTTTTCTTCCAGGCGGTCTGTCGCCCGGCGCAGCGCATTGGCGTCGTATGACATTGGCTCAGCCTCCCTCCTGCTTCATCTGTTCCATTAGCCGGCGCATCCGCTCCATATCTTCCCGGGCCCGCCGCTCCTCGGCGGCCGGTGCAGCCTGGGTTACCTGGCCGCCCGCCCGCATCGGCCTGGGATCATGGTCTCCCGCCCGGACGGCGGCGGCGGTATGAAGTCCTTTTTCGTGCCAGCGGCGCAAAATACCGCTCATATAACCCCAGTCCATGGACTGCTTTTTCAGCACCGTCTTCTCATAGGCCATGCGAATGGCCTCGTCGTCAAAGCCCATATCCTCCCAGGCGGCGATGTAGGTCTTCTCCCGCTCCACCAAAGGCCGGGCCGGGATATCCAGCAGACGAAGTACTTCCCGCTCACGTCCGCGCAGCTGGGTCAGCCGCTGAATGTGGGCCTCGGCCCGCTCCATGGTGTCAATGCCCCGATTGGCCCAAATAAATCCCTCTCTCCTAATCTGGGATAGGAATGGCTTTCGCCCGGGGCCGTATTTTCGCTCCGTCTCCTCCGCGCACCAGCCCACCAGCATCAGGATCACCTCGGCCGGCATAGCCAGATGGTCATAGATGGTGTAAAGCGTCTTTAAATCGTTGGCGGACAGCTTCTTTCCCAATCGGCGCTCTACCTCATCGCACAGGGCGGAGAACATAGAGGTCTGGTCGGACAGCGCAGCGGAAATATCCTCCAGCGCGTAATCCGGGGGCGGGGCCTCCTGCGGGACTGGATCGGGCAGGGTAGTTTCCGCCGGGGCCAGTCCCTGTCCTTTCAGCTGATCCAGCGCGGTGCGCAGCCGCGGTTCGGGCCAGCGCAGTCCGGTGGTGGAGCCATGGCGCAGCAGATAAAGGTAGAGCAGGGCCGCATCGCCGCTGTCAAGCCGAAGCAGGCGATCCGCCGCCTGGTCGGTCATGGAAAGAATACTGCCTGGAATCAGGATTTGGGCCACAGGCCGCCCCCCTCTCTCTCAACTTCATCAGATCCGCGGCTCTTATTTTACAGCAAAATTTTCGCTTCGTAAACAAGAATTTCCACGCTTCCCCATCTTGGTTCCGACTCTTTCCGTTTTGCTGAGAGACATGCGTTAAAAAAAGAAAAATTCATGGATAATTTATTTTTCAAACAAGGCCATATGTGTTATAATGATCTGTAAGGTTGGGTTTGTGTACCCATACAAAGAACACACCAGACAACAGGGGAGGGGTTCCGATGAAGAACAAAGTGGTGGTCTCCATCTCCGGCCGGGATTATACCATGGTAGCGGTAGAAGATGAATCTTATGTCCGCAGGTGCGCATCCCATGTGGATGCCCAGCTGCACGAGGTTTCCAACAGCCGCCTCTCCCAGGCGGATGCCGCTGTTCTGGCTGCTATGAACATTGCCGACCAGTATTTTCATGAGCATGAGGCCGCCGAGAACCTGCGCCGCCAGATCAAGGACGGCCTGGAGGACGCCAACCGGCTGAAAATGGAGCTGTCCGAGGCCAAGCGGGAAATTTTCAAGCTACAGAACCGAAAATAAGAAATCAACTGCGGGCGGATCGGCCGCCCGCTTTATCCTGATTACACCCCTTCCATTACAGGAGGATCTTCCATGCTGGAGCTTCTTTCCCCCGCCGGCTCCATGGAGGCGGTGACCGCCGCCGTCCAGAACGGTGCCGCTGCCGTCTATTTTGGATACGGAAACTTTAACGCCCGCCGCAACGCGAAAAACTTCTCTGAGGAGGAGGCTGCGGCGGCGGTTTCTTATTGCCATCTTCGGGGATGCAGGGTCCATCTGACTCTGAACACCCTGCTCACCGACCGGGAACTGGAAGAGGCCGCTCAATTGGCCGCTCACGCCAGTTCCATCGGCATTGACGCTGTCATCGTTCAGGACCTCGGCGTCATGCGCCTGCTGAGGCAAACCGTTCCCGATCTGCCCATCCACGGCTCCACCCAGATGACCGTACACTCCCTGGATGGGGTTAAGCTGTGCGCCGATTTGGGGATCAGCCGGGTGGTGCTGGCAAGGGAACTGAGCCGGGACCAAATTGCCGATATCTGCCAGCACTCCCCCATCGAGATTGAGGTCTTCGGACACGGCGCTTTGTGTATGTGCTACTCCGGCCAGTGCTTCTTCTCCTCGGTCATCGGAGGGCGCAGCGGCAACCGCGGCCTTTGTGCCCAGCCCTGTCGCCTGAACTATGGCTGGGGGAAAAAGGCGGACGAGTATCCGCTGTCCTTAAAGGACATGTCTCTGGCCGGCCACCTGAAGCAGCTGCAGGACATGGGAGTGGCCTGTCTGAAGCTGGAGGGGCGGATGAAGCGGCCGGAATATGTAGCCATTGTCACAGGGATATACGCCCGGGCCTTGAAGGAAGGGCGGGAGCCCACGCCCGCCGAGCTTCAGCAGCTGGAGCAGGCTTTTTCCCGCCAGGGTTTCACCCAGGGCTACTACCTGAACAAAACCGGGCCGGACATGTTTGGCACCCGCCAAGAGGGGAAGGAGCCAAAGGAGCTGTATACCCAGGCCAGGGCGACCTATGAAGCCGGTGAAAACCGGAAAGAGCCTGTTCGCGTCTACGCCCTGATCCAGGCGGGCTTGCCCGCCCAGATTGCCGTCGAGGACAAGGAAGGTCGGGTGGCCCGGGCCGAAGGCCCCGTGCCGGAAGAGGCCCGGAACGTTCCCCTTACCCAGGAAAAGGCGGCCGCCCAGCTCTCCCGCACGGGCGGCACCCCCTACGACTGCGAGAAAATGACCGTCAAGGTGGAGGATAGCCTATCTCTCCCACTGTCCGCCTTGAACAGCCTGCGCCGGCAGGCCCTGGACGAGCTTTCCCGGCAGCGCGTCCTTCCTTCTGTCCGCCGGCAGGAGTCCTTTCGTCCCGGTGTCCGCTATGAAAACCAGAAGCAGCCGCCTCTTCTCACCGTTTCGCTGCGGGATATCGATCAGCTCAGCACCGAGCTGCTGGCTCGAAAGCCAGCCCTGCTCTATCTCCCTCTCGACCAGGCTGCTGCCCACCCAGAGGTGGTAGAGCGGTGCCGAAACGCGGACATCCCGGTGGCCGCTTTGCTGCCCCGGATCTGTTGGGACAGCGAGACCCGGGAGTTGGAGGCCGACCTGGTCTCCCTCCGCACCCTGGGGGTAGAGGAAGCCCTGGCCGGCACTCTAGGCGCTGCCCGGCGGGCGATGCAGCTGGGTTATCGGGTCCGGGGGGACTTTGGTCTGGGCGTGTACAACAGCCAGACCATGAAGGAGTTGAAGCGGCTGGGGTTTGTGTCCGCCACCGCCTCGTTTGAACTGAAACTTGCCCAGATCCGGGACCTCTCAAAGGCCATCCCCCTGGAGTTTCTCGCTTACGGCCGGTTGCCCCTGATGATCACTCAAAACTGCATCATTCACAACCATTCGGGCCAGCACACCTGTACCAACGTCAACCAGCTCACCGACCGAAAGGGCGAGCGGTTCCCGGTGGTCAAGGCCTGGGGCTGCCGGAATGAAATTCTCAACTCAAAAAAACTTTTTTTGGCGGACAAGTCCGCCGACTGGCAGCGGCTGGGCCTGTGGGCCGCCCGCCTCATGTTTACCACCGAAAGCGCCCCCGAATGTGCCCGGACGCTGGAGCGGTATCAGGGCCAGGGGACCTATCAGCCCAATGAATACACCCGCGGCCTCTACTACCGGGACGTGGAGTAAGGCCCGGTGCGCGTACTGCGCGGCGATATACCAACAAAATTGTGAGGAAACTACCATGGAATTGAAGATTAAAGCGCTCTCCCCGAAAATCGGGACAGAAATTCCAGCTCCCTTTTATGCCAGCGCCGGGGCAGCGGCGATGGACCTGCACGCCTGCACGGACGTGCCCGTCACCATCTTTGCCGGGAATCGGGCCATTCTCCCAACTGGGATTGCCATTGCCCTTCCATCCCCGGACTATGTTGCGCTGGTGTTTGCCCGCAGCGGTCTTGGCATCAAGCACGGCATTGCTCCGGCCAACTGCGTGGGAGTCATCGACAGCGACTACCGGGGTGAGATTCTGGTCGGCCTGCAAAACTCCAGCGATGAGGCGTACACCATCCAACCGGGAGACCGCATCGCCCAGCTGATGATCACCCCGGTCCTCCAGGCCAGGATTTCCATGGTGAATACGCTGGACGACACGGCCCGCGGATCGGGGGGATTCGGTTCCACCGGAACATAATCTTTTGGATTTTCCCCCACAGGGCAGCACATATATGTTCATCTTTCCACCTTATTTTATCAAACAAGGAGTGATCTCCATGTTCAAGCTTTTTGGAAAAAAGCACGCCGATCCACCCGAAGAGGCACCCGCTGTCCAGGCGTCCGCTCTGGCCAAGCATCCGGAGGCCGTGGCCCTCGCCGCCCAATTTGATCAGGAGGAATTTGATATTCTGGCCGTCACCGGTGCCAACGGCTTCGGCGGAGACAAGGTGCCGGAGGCCGAATTCTGGACGGCTACGCTTCCCCTCGTCGCCTGGCGCGAAGGGGACGGCCCCATCCACGAGGAAGACACCTGTCTGGTGTCCCTGGCCGACGACATTCTGCTGGACTATCTGAAGCGGCGTGCCCAAAAGGACAGCATTATCCAGGCTCGGGTGCGCCAGGGATTGGAGGACGACCGCTTTTTGCTGGTCGGACTACCCACCCCCATCATGGATTCGGACCTGAAAGCGATTTTAGACGAGAAAACCCGCGAGGTCAGCACCTGGGTGTCCGGCCTTGGCACCTTTGTCCTGAACCGGTCGGTAAATTGGTATCAGGCGGATGTGGAGTGGCTGGATCAACCCATCCAGCTCACCTATGATCCGAACACCGAAGAGGCAACGAAGGACACCCAGATGACTGCCCTGGCCCTGATGTCCGATCAGGCGGGCTGGGATCAGAGAATCCGGGCATACGCCGCCGACAAACTTCTCCCCTTGGCTGGTGCGTTGCCTCAGGACGAGGAGCAGGAGGAATCGGAGGCTGAGGAGGTTACCCCGGAGGAATTCATGTCCCGCATCGAGCTGGAGTCGATTCAGACCTACCCGGACGGCCGCTTTGCCTTTTGGTTCCACGACGGAGATTTGTCTTCCGAGCGTTCCATCCAGGTCTCCGGTTCCCTCTCCGACGGGCCTTCCGACGCCAACATTGAGGAATAAGGAACCGCTTATGACGTTGATTCTCGCATCCCAGTCCCCACGGCGGCGGGAGCTGCTGCGGCAGATGGGGTTTTCTGATTTTTTGGTTCGGCCCGCCTGTGGGGAGGAGCTTGCCGATCCCAATTTGTCCCCGTCCCGGCTGGTGGAGGAACTCTCCCGGCAAAAGGCCCGTGAAGTGTCTGTCACTGCCACCCCAGATAATCTCGTCATCGCCGCCGACACGGTGGTGGCGGTGGATGACCGTGTGCTGGGCAAGCCGCGCAGCAAAGCAGAAGCGGCGGACATGCTGTCCGCCCTGTCCGGCCGCCCGCCTACCGTCTACACCGG
>JAYFPV010000375.1:0-10736 GCA_034927465.1 Lawsonibacter sp. | reverse complement strand
CAAGCCAACCTCCGGCCAGGTTCTCTACCGGGGAGAGGACATTTGGTCCGATCTGAAATTGACCCGGCGCACCCGCTTTCAGGTTGGACTGGTTTTCCAATACCCTGAATACCAGCTCTTTGAAGAGACGGTGTACAAGGACATTTCCTTCGGGCCCAAAAACATGGGTCTGGACGAAAAGGAGATCGACCGCCGGGTGCGGGAGGCCGCCTATTTCGTCGGCCTCCGGGAAGACCATTTGAATAAATCTCCTTTTGAGCTGTCCGGCGGTCAGAAGCGCCGGGTGGCCATTGCCGGCGTCATCGCCATGGAGCCAAAGGTGCTGATTTTGGACGAGCCCACAGCCGGTCTGGATCCGTTGGGGGTAGAGTCGATTCTGGGCAACATCCGGGACTACCACCAGGTCCACAATGCCACCGTAATCCTGGTATCCCACTCCATGGAGGAGGTTGCCCGGTCCGTAGACCGTCTGGTGGTGATCAATGACGGCCGCATTCCATTCCATGGCACGCCCCGCGAGGTGTTTCAGCATGGGGACGAGTTAGAGCGCATGGGCCTGGGCGTCCCCCAAATGACCAGGGTTTTTCATCGCCTCCGGGCGATGGGCGTAAATATTGACCCCTCCGTGTACACCATTGACCAGGCTAAAGCCGCCATTTTGGCAAAGCTGGGAAAGGGGGCGGTGTAAGTGGCGCTGAAAGACATTACCCTGGGCCATTATTTCCCAGGCCATTCCCTGGTCCACCGCTTGGACCCCCGCACCAAACTCATCGCCGTGACGTTGTATATCGTGGCCCTGTTTTTGGCCAAGTTTTTCCCCACCTACGCCATCATGCTGGCGCTGCTGATGATCTCCATCGCCGTCTCCCAGGTGCCGGTTACCTCCATTCTCCGCGGGCTGAAGCCCATCTTATTCATTGCCGTCTTTACGGCCGTACTCAACCTGTTTTATACGCCCGGCGCTCATGTGCTGGTTCGCTTTTGGGTCTTTACCATCACCTTGGAGGGAGTGTTCAACGCCTTTTTTATGGTCATCCGGATCATGATGCTCATTGCGGGCACTTTCCTGCTGACCTACACCACTTCTCCCATCCTGCTCACCGACGGACTGGAGGCACTGCTCAGCCCCCTGAAAAAACTCCGGGTTCCCGTCCACGAGCTGTCCATGATGATGTCCATCGCCCTGCGGTTTATCCCAACCCTGATTGAAGAGACAGATAAGATCATGTCCGCCCAGCGGGCCCGCGGCGCCGACTTTGAAAGCGGAAACTTGATCCAGCGGGCCAAGGCCCTGATTCCGTTGCTGGTCCCTCTGTTTATCTCCGCTTTCCGCCGGGCCGACGAGCTGGCGATCGCTATGGAGTGCCGCTGCTACCACGGTGGTGAGGGGCGCACCCGCCTGCGCCAGCTGAAGTATCAAGCCATCGACTACATTACCCTTCTTCTCTTCTTGGCCGTCACGATTCTGGTCGGGGTTCTGGGCCGGTTTGGACTGTAAGGGTAATTGCATGGAACGAAATATTGCGCTAAAATTGATGTATAACGGCTCGGCTTACCACGGCTGGCAGGTGCAGAAAAATGCGGTTTCTGTGGCGGAAACGCTGGAAAAAGCCCTGTCCACCGTGGTCTGCCATCCCGTCAAATGTACGGGGGCGGGGCGCACCGATGCGGGCGTCCATGCGGAGGTCTATGTGGCCAACTTCCATACCACCTCCACAATTCCATGTGACCGCATCCCCTTGGCGGTCAATACCAGGCTGCCCCGCGACATCGTGGTAGTCAAGGCCACCCAGGTACCCGCCGAATTCAATGCCATCGGCTCCTGCCAGAAAAAAGAATATACCTACCGCATCTACAATTCCCGCCTGGGCAACCCCTTTTATGTGGATCGGGCCTGGTTTTATCCCAAGCATCTGGACGAAGCGGTGATGCTGCGGGCGGCGGAGCAGTTTGTTGGCACCCACGACTTTCGGGCCGTGCGCTCTGTGGGAACTGAGACAAAAACCACCGTACGCACCGTGTATTACTTCGACGTTTCCCGCCATGAAGATTTGATAGAGTGTAATGTGTGCGCCGATGGTTTCCTTTATAACATGGTTCGGGCCATGGTCGGCACCATCGTCTATGCCGCAGAGGGGAAATTCTCCCCCGAGGATATCCCCTCTATTCTCAATTCGGGTAACCGCACTCTGGCCGGTCCTACTGTTCCGCCGGGCGGCTTGTATATGACCAAATTGTGGTACCAGGAGGACGTGCTGTAGCACATATGGATTTCATTTCTCCTGACGAGCGAATCCGCTACGCACATGCGGTTTCCGGTGCCGTCAGCCGCTCTTTGCCCCAAGAATTTCTGTTCGCTATGCGCATATCTTCTTCTGCCTTTTTTTAAAAGAGTCCGCAACTTTTTTCAGATTGCGCATACCATTTTACATAGCAAAGGCGAATGATATGAACAACGATACATCGGCCAAAAAACCAAAAAAAACAAATATTTTCGTTCGTCTGCTGACTCTTCTTGTCACAGCAGCTCTGGTATTGGGCGCTCTGATCCTGGTTGTGTACCGGGATCGGTTCAATCTGGATGCGGTGAAACGGTGGCTGTCCTATCGCTCTCTGGAAACCAGTGACACCGGCGAGGCCGCTCCCTTCACCCACGCAGGCGGTGACAAGCTGTCTGTGGCCTATCTGGAAAATGGAATTCTCCTGTCCTCCTCCGCCGGAGCGCACTATTATTCCTTCTCCGGGGAAACATATGCCGAAGAAGTCCTGTCGATGGAGAATC
The DNA here is from genome assembly GCA_034927465.1 of Lawsonibacter sp. GTDB lineage: Bacteria > Bacillota > Clostridia > Oscillospirales > Oscillospiraceae > Lawsonibacter. The sequence goes on along the minus strand of JAYFPV010000375.1, from coordinate 7,954 downwards.
CCGTTTTGTCCGCCTCGTCCAAGGCCGGCGTGGTGTACGACGCCGGCGGCAAGTCCATATTTTTATTTCGGGGCACCGAGGAAGCCTTTCACCTGACTCTGGACGGAAACAGTGACCTGCTGTCCGCTCGGGTAAACGACAGCGGCTGGCTGGCGGTCACCGCCCAGGAGAGTGGCTACAAAGGCGCGGTTACCGTCTATAACAACCACGGAGAAAAGGTCATCCAAATCAGTCTGTCCTCAACCTTTGTTGTAGACGCTGCGCTCTCTCCAGACTGCAAAACGGTGGCAGTGATTGCCATGGATCAGGAGAGCGGAACCTTTCAAAGTCAGGTTCTTTTCTATCCCGTGGACCAAAAGGAACCCCGTGCCCAAGCCACTCTTGGCAACTCCACCGTGCTGGACCTGGACTATGACAACGGCACTGTGTGGGTACTGGGCGAGAGCCAACTGATGATGGTTTCGGAAAAAGATGGATCTATCCAGACATACTCGTTCGGCCGCTCCTACCTGAAGGGCTGCGATTTCGGCGGAGATGGGTTTGCCCTGCTCCTCTTGGGGCGTTACCGGGCAGGCTCCGCCACTCAGGCTCTGACCATTTCTGCGGATGCCTCGGTCAAAGCGTCCATGGATTTATCCAGTCAGGTATTGGCCTTTGACAGCGCCGGAACTTACTGTTCCCTGCTCACGGGCAGCGGACTAACCATTTACACACCGGATCTGCATCCGTATTCCTCGCTGGATTCCACCCTTGGGGCCCGGTACACCGCTCTTTCGGCTGACGGCTCCGCCCTTTTGGCAGATACACAGCAGGCTTGGCTGTATATTCCAAAATGATCCATCCCTTCCCACTTAAATATGGAGGAACATTATGACTGCTTTGGCATTTGATCTCGTCGTTGCCGCTTTGCTGCTTCTGGCTGCCTGGCGGGGATACCGAACCGGGTTTATTCTGACCCTGTGCGGGTTTTTGGCTATTTTTGTCGCTTTTATCGGAGCCACCATGGTTTCCAACTCCCTGTCTACGCCGGTAAGCCGCATCATTCAGCCGGTTGTGGAGCACAATATTCAACAGGTTTTTTTACAGAACCTGCCCAATGGAACAGAGGTTCCCGATGCCAGCGGCAGCAGTGGCACCAGCGAAAGCAGCAGTGAAATAGGCACAGATTCGTCTCAAAGCACCGTGGAAGTCTCCCTTCAGGAGGCACTGAATCTGCTGAAGGACTCCTCGCTGTACAAGGGGTTCGCCGACGCGTTTCAAAAGGTGGTGAACGATGGAATGGTCTCGGCCACCGTCAATGCTGCCCGTTCCATTTCTGACTATGTCTCCAAACAGATTGCCCAGCTGGTCTTGTTTTTTGTCTCCTTTGTCCTGATTTTAGTCCTTTGGTTCTTCCTCAGTCACGCGCTGGACCTGGCGTTTCGCCTGCCGGTTCTGTCTACGCTGAACCATTGGAGCGGCGCTGCCCTCGGACTGCTCAAGGGCGCACTGCTGCTGTTCATTGCCTGTTGGCTGCTGAAGGGCAGCTTTCTGCCGGAAAGCGCCATTCAAAACACCTATTTGCTGAAATTTTTCTGCACCGTCAGCCCACTGACCCTGCTCTTCTAAATATTCACAGTCTGTAATTCATGACCAGTTCATAATTGGGGAGTATCATTTGCTCAAAATTAAGTCTTTTCTCCTGAAAGGAGTGTAAACTCATGCAACCTACTATGTGCAGCCGCTGTGGCAAAAATGTAGCGGTAATCTTTATTACCAAGCTGGAAAACGGCACTTCAAAAAATGAAGGTCTGTGTCTGAAATGCGCCAAAGAATTGGGAATTAAGCCCATTGATGATATGATGAAGAAAATGGGCATTACCGACGAAGATCTCGACACTCTGACCAACGAGATGATGTCCGCCTTCGGCGGAGCGGAGGGTATGGAGGGTCTGGTGAACCAGCCCAAATCCGAAGACGGCGACGAGGACGACGACGGACGCACCGCCACCTTCCCCTTTCTGAACCAGCTGTTTGGGGGTGGCAACAACCCCGCTACCGCTCCTACGCCGTCTGAAAGCACTCCACCCCCACGCGCTGAAAAAAATGGGGCACAAAAGCAGCTCAAGCGGAATTTCTTGGAAAGCTAATTTATCTCTCTGACTGAAAAAGCCCGAAACAGTAAGCTGGATAGACTCATCGGCCGGGACCGGGAGGTAGAACGGGTCATCCAGATTCTGAATCGCCGTCAGAAAAACAACCCCTGCCTCATCGGCGAGCCAGGCGTGGGAAAAACTGCCATTGCTGAAGGTCTGGCCCAGAAAATTTTTCAGGGCGATGTTCCTTACAAGCTGTTGGACAAGGAAGTTTATCTATTGGATCTCACCGCTCTGGTGGCGGGCACCCAATTCCGGGGCCAGTTTGAAAGCCGGATGAAGGGCCTGATTGAAGAGATCCGCAAACTGGGCAATATCATACTGGTCATCGACGAAGTCCACAACATTGTAGGTGCCGGAGACGCCGAGGGGTCAATGAACGCCGCCAATATTTTAAAGCCAGCTCTCTCGCGGGGCGAGCTTCAGGTCATCGGCGCCACCACCCTGAATGAATACCGCAAGCACATTGAAAAAGACACCGCACTGGAGCGGCGGTTCCAGCCCGTCATCGTGGAGGAGCCCTCCATCGAGGACAGCGTGAAAATTATTGAGGGCATTGCTCCATATTACGAGGCTTTCCACCAGGTGACGGTCTCGCCCCAGATGTGTCGGCTGGCTGTCACCATGAGCGAGCGCTATATCACCGACCGGTATCTGCCCGACAAAGCTATCGACCTCATCGACGAGGCCTGCTCCCACGTAAATCTGCACAACAAGTCTCTGGCCCGGATCAATGCGATCCACAAGGAGCTGTCCGACCTGGCCAAGGAGCGCGAAGTCATGATGTCCGCCGCAACCGAGGATGCGTATCAGCGTCTGGCAACGATGAAAAGTACCGAGCTGCGGCTGGAGGGGGAACTGCAACGTCTGGAAGAAACGGCGCATCCCGCCCTGACCGAGGAACATTTGGCCAACGTCATTGAGCTGTGGACCAATATCCCGGCCAGCCGAATTCAGGAGCAGGAGTACCAGCGCCTGGCCAAGCTGGAAGAGCGTCTGGAGCGCAATATCATCGGTCAGGATGAGGCCGTCAAGGCGGTTTCTGCCGCCATCCGCCGGGGCCGTGTGGGCATCTCTCCCAAGCACAAGCCCGTATCCTTTATCTTTGTGGGTTCTACTGGTGTGGGCAAAACCGAGCTGGTGAAGCGGCTGTCCGCAGATCTGTTCGACGTCCCCGAGTCGCTGATCCGCCTGGATATGTCCGAATTTATGGAGAAACATGCCGTCTCCCGCATCATCGGCTCGCCCCCAGGCTATGTAGGCTATGACGAAGCGGGCCAGCTGACGGAAAAGATCCGAAGAAAGCCGTATTCTGTCGTCCTCTTTGACGAAATTGAAAAGGCCCACCCTGACGTGCTCAACATTCTCCTTCAAATTCTGGACGACGGTCGGATCACCGACGCCCACGGTCGGACGGTGAACTTTGAGAACACAGTCATCGTAATGACGACAAATGCCGGAAGCAACACAAAGGTAGGCTCCGTGGGCTTCGGCCGCACCGCTAACGAACAGGGCAAAGAGCGGGCAATGAAGGCCCTTCAGGACTTTCTACGGCCTGAGTTTCTCAACCGCGTGGACGAGATTGTCTACTTTAACCAGCTTACTGAGGATAACTTCAAGCACATTGCCGTGCTGATGCTTAAGGAGCTGGCCGATTCTCTGGCAGAAAAGGGCATCACGTTCATCTGGGAGGACTCTCTGTTGGACTACCTGGTGAAAAAATCTTACTCCTCCGTCTATGGTGCCCGAAACCTGCGCCGTCTGATTCAGAAGGAATTGGAAGACTCCATCGCCGTCCGGCTCATTGAGGGGTATCAGCATCCCATCTCTCAGCTGAAAGCGGTGGTCGAGGACGAGAAGATTCACCTGCTGGCTATGTAAGACAGATTTGGAATCGTTGCAAATTCATTATACGCAAAAAAGAATCAAAAACGGCAGTAAACGAATCGTTTACTGCCGTTTTTTGCTATTTCTCACTCTTCCATCAGAAATTAGGCGTTATTGCACAAGCGTTTGGAGTGATGTCACCGCCGACGGGACATGCCATATCGGACAGCTCAGACAACCCACCGGCCACCCTGTTTGCTCTGTTTTCATATTTGCTCATTTGGAAATATGCACAAATTTGGAATTCATTTTTTTCAATTTCTGTTCCTTTCCTTTTTTACTTTTTTTCGCTATAATATAATTATAAGTAATAAAATTTTATATAAATAATTATTTTATGTTATAGGAGAAGGATGAACTATGAAACCAACTGCACATCCCGGATATGAATACCATTTGAATTTATACCAAATCATTGCCCACGGGACCGAGAAAGAGCGTACCGAGGCTCTTGCGGCACAACGCAGGTATATCAGTGAATATACCAAGCCGGACGACCTTGAGATGCAGGATATTACAATTCCCGGCGGCGACGGGCAGCCCATGACGCTACGTATCTACACGCCTGGCAACCTACCGCAGAATGCTCCCATTGTCTTGGAGATCCACGGCGGCGGCTTTGTCGGCGGAAATTTGGATATTGACAACTACCGCTGCATCGCTCTGGCAACCGGAACGCCTGCCATCGTGATAGGTGTCGATTATCGGCTGTCCGCCTTGGGCGGAATTCATTTTCCTCAGCCACTGATGGACTGCTACGCGGCGCTTGAGTGGGTTCACGCCCACGCAGCGGAACTGGGTGGAGATCCGAGTCGGATTGCCCTTCATGGTACCAGTGCAGGCGGCTGTCTGTGCGCGGCACTGGCTCTGTATGTGCGCGACCACAATGGCCCCAAGCTGTCGTTAGTGGCGCTGAACTGCCCCGTGTTAAGTCTTGAAAACACGGTTTCCAGGCAGCAATTCCAAGAATATGCTCTGGGGCAGGGTCCTAAATCCTGTTCTGCCGAGGCCGCGTACTTGGGTGGATACGATGGAAGTCAGCCCTCCTACTATGCCTTCCCGGCCTATTGTCGGGATTTGGAGGATCTTCCTCCGCACTACATTGTCGTCGGTGAGTATGACACGCTACGGGATGATGGGCTGGGGTATGCCACACGGTTGCTTCAATCGGGAATTCCCTGTGAACTGCAGGTGGCTCCCCGCGTGGGCCACGGTTTTTGCGTAGTCGATCACCCACTGACCCGTTGGGTTCACAAGGGAGTTTGTGCCTCGCTGCGCCGCGAATTCGGTATGGAAATCCGGGAGTTTTAACCGGTTATCTGTGGCCTACCGGGAAAAAGGAGTTTGATTTCATGTACGACCGCGAATACGAGTATATTGCAGCAATTTCAAAGACAGGGACGCTGTCTGGTGCCGCAGCGGAGTTGGGCGTGTCCCAGCCCGCATTGTCCCGATTTCTGAAAAATGAAGAAGCCGAACTTGGAACAGCTCTGTTTCAGCGTATTTGCAATCGAATGGTACTCACCTATGCCGGCGAGTGTTATATGGAACATGTCGAGCAAATCTTGGCAATTCAGGCCAGAATGCAAACCACCATCCACGATATCGCGAAAATGGACCAGGGTCGCCTACGCGTTGGAATTCCAAGCATTCGCCGTCCCTTTACCATCTTTTCTGTCATTCCGGAATTTAAGGAGAAGTACCCCGCCATTGACTTGACACTAAACGAACAGGCCAGCAATACGCTGGAAGAAATGCTGGAGAATCTGGATCTGGACTGCATTGCGGTAAATGTTGCCCGGCAAACTGACCTCTTCGAATATGTCCCTATCGCCAAGGAACACTATGTCTTGGCGGTTCACGCGGACAGTCCGCTATACCGAATGGCCCAGCAGTGCCCAGGATACCCCTATCCGGTCATCCGTCCGGAACAACTGGAAAATGCTTCTTTCATTCTCCTTGGGAAAGAACATCGGATCCGGCAATTTGCGGACACAATCCTAAGCAACCGAAAAATCCCTTATACCGTTTCCATGCATTCCCGTACGCTTGACGGCGCATTGGAAGCGGTGTCCAACGGGTTGGGCTGCACCTTTACTCCGGAGATCCAGCTGTCTTATATCCGCGGGTCAAAGTCGCTGCGGTATCTCTCTCTGGATGCCCCGGGTACCGAGTACGAGTTCAGCTTGCTTTATCGAAGGGGCGCCTATCTTCCGCCCAGCACCAAAGACTTTATGCGAATGTTCCTGGAACGGTTTCGGACACAGAAAGCGATGGATTCCTATGCGTGATTTTTTCTCCGAACCGCGCTGTGACGATCGTTTGGATTCCGACGATCTTCTCCATAAACAAATCGGTCTACCCTATTCCGCACCAGACGGGACACAGCGCTACTTTGATCTTTACTTCCCGCAAGAGGGAAATGGACCGTTTCCGGTAATTATAAGCGTAGCGGGCGGCGGCTGGTATTTCGGCGTTCCAAGTTCCGTCCATTTGGGCTCCACCATCCATACAGCCGTTGCCAGAGGTTACGCTGTGGCCAGCATGGCCTGTACCAGCAGCAAATATCAGAAATTTCCTTATCAGGTCCAAGAAATCTGGGGCTTCATTCGCCATCTGCGCCGCTGTGCCACACGATGGAATTTAGATCCGTCTTGGACTGCTCTATGGGGTGCATCTTCTGGGGGGCATTTGTCCCTTATGGCCGCACTGACAATAGGGAACCCGGAATTTATGGTACACGGCGGGGAAGAAGCAGCTACACCGTCTGCGGATGTGCAAGCTGTTGCTGTCATTTATCCCCCCTGCCGTTTGGGTTGTACGGAGAAGGATTTTCAAGCCATCGGGCTAAAATCAAAATTTTTGCGCTCCGGACCGCTATGCATGGACTCGATTCTGCTGGGTGTTCCGGTGGAAAATAATCCCGAGCTGTGCCGTTTGGCATCTCCCAGCGCATACATCACGTCGGACGCACCGCCGCTGCTGCTGCTTCACGGAATGGCCGACGATGTGGTTTCCTATTCTGACAGCCTGGACTTTGCTCGGGCATATGGGGAAGCAATTGGGTATGAGCGGGTTTCGGCGCGCTTTTTGCAAGGGTTCGGACACGGTGACCCAAGATTTAAAACGCCGGAAGCTTGTGGGGAGATTCTAAATTTTTTGGACCGGGTACGACTGGGAGATACGCCCTGCCCCCCCTTCTTTCAGAAAAATTTTTTCTGTATTGCTGATACAATTTTTTAGCGGATATTTTCTTGATAATGCGAACGAGGAGGAAGATGCTGGTTGGAACAGATCTTTCCTGTGGGAAAGCGCTTCAAGGCCTTGACGGCGCTGAGCGTGCTTTTGAACATTGCCGTGGTTTGTGTGTTTTATCTCATTTACCGATATTTACTGGCGGCTTCTCACCCGGTATTTGCGAACACTCCACTTTTGTTGATTTTTGTTGGAATTGCCGTCTTAGTTGTCAAGGCTACGCTTTCTGTGTCCAAGCGGTACGCGGAAAAGATTTGCTGCCGGATTGGGAAGCAGGAACTAATTGTGGGAAACGGCGCGACAGAACGCCGGTATCCTTGGAAGACGTTTACTTCTGTTCAGATGGATTCTACCCGAGAATACCGGCTAGGCACGGTTGTGCCGGTTTCGTTCGGCGTGGGCGAAGATCTTTTGACGCTGAATCAGCATGTGGGCGACCTTTATGGACTGACCGACGAGATTATAAGGCACATAGAACCCTATGTTTCGGTAGACCCTGAACTAAAAAAACAAATAGAAGCAATGAAAGGAACGTTTTAACCATGGGCATGTACGGTGTGGATACCATGCTCTCTGCGGAGCTGATTCTGGAACTTTCTGTTGAAATTGCTGACCCTTATCTGGTCGGGCAGACCCGCATGGAGTATGCTAAGGTAATCCCCATTACAGGCGGGACT
>JAYFPV010000183.1:0-5071 GCA_034927465.1 Lawsonibacter sp. | reverse complement strand
TTGTCAATCGCGCAAAGCTTTTTTTGGTGTCTGGTGCTGGATGTCGGAAATGAGACGCTCTGCGGCCAGCTTGGCAGGGAACGCGATGTGGCAGAAGATGTGTCTATAGTAAAGATGGATGTGGCACTATGTACCAACTCCGTGGCCGTTCCTTTGAAAGTAACTCAAGGAAACGGCGTTACAGCCGTTTCGGCGGAGCGTCACCTTAGCTGTCACGCAAGAAAAATGAAAACGGCGGCAAAGGCCATCGACTCTTGTTTCCGGCACACATTAAAAATTGACAGGCGATATGTGCAGAACTTTCGCGCCCAAAGCCTGCAATACCACAAATGGGAAGAAAACAACGGATGAAAGAAGCATCACAAGTTCATATCCGATCCCGCTGCGAGGGTCCACAGACCGTTTGGGGGACATGCGGCGGATCAAAGAACCAGCCGGGATTCCATATGCGTTGCCAAGCATAATGATGCGGATTGCGCCAAGGATAGCAAGGCTTTTCGCTTCCCCATAGAAATCTGCCGCCGAGCGCCAGGCTTCTTTTGACGGTCTGCCCCGGCTGTCGGCATAATGCTGCGCAAAGAGCACTGCTGGCAGTTCTTCCGGAGGAACATCCGACCGGTCTCCGGACAGCAGGTTTTCGATTTCGCCGATGCTCATTCCGGATTCCAGTGCCATCTTGGTATGGGCGTAAGAACACATGGCGCAACCGTTGACCTCCGTGACGGCTAACATCAGCCGTTCTATAAAGTCATCGCGGAGCACACCACGCTTTTTTGCCCGAAAAAAACTGGGCATCATGCGGACTGCACGGTAATAAATGACATATGCCTCGCGGGGGGTATACAGCGTTCGTACTGCGGAAGGTTCTTTCATGACATTCGAAACCTCGATTGTTCTGCTGGCCTGAATAGGATACAGATGATTTTGCCGCACCGTGCAGACTGTTTGCAGATGTGCATCGGTCAGCTGCAAACATTGCGGCTTACCGATGCACAAGACGAACCATCTGACGGCGTGTCAGAGTATTTGGAATTGTGCGATGCTACCCTAGAAGCAAATCAGAAGGGGAGTGTCCTGTAATGGAATGGATGCTTGGCAGGCTGGAAAACGAAACATCAATTTGCACGCTCTATTTGATGAAGGGACCCTGGGACATGAGAGGCAGAAGGAAGGAATGCCTTATGGTTTGATATAGGCGTAACCTTCTTTTTGACGCTGGGCAAGCTCCAGCACGCCTGCGGGAACGACCAGCACAAAAGGATCCAGTTCCTGTTCGGAGATTCCACGGTCGCGAAGGGCATTGCTGCACGCGGCGAATTTAACCCCTGCTTCCGCCAGATTTGCTGCAAGGGTGGTATGTTCCGAGCTTGTTTTGACGGTATAAAATTCCACCGCCTCAGCATTTGCCACGACTTCGATTTGAGACGCATTCAAATCCACCTCGTGAAGCAGGTTGCTTACATTCTTTAAAAGCAAGCCCCATTTTACAGATTCATCGATATGAAAAACAACTTGAACAATTGGCATAAATATACACTCTTTTCTAATCGAACAATCCGGAAGAGTTACCCTTCGTTTAGAAGGCAGCCCTGTGAAAATTCAGCTGAGCATGCGCCTTCCGCAGAATCTTCAAAATCGATCAGCGCTTCTGCTCGTTCGGCCTCCTTGATCAGTTCCGTCATAGTACTCACCTCCACAAAAATATTTATTTGATTGAACTGTTTGTAGTATAGACGAGATTCAGGGACAAAACCGTGATTTTATCACAAACCAAGAATTTTTTGATCGATGTGACGGAATGATTGGATTAAGAATATTGTGTTCCATACGCTATGGCGACAAAAAACCAAAGGGATGGATGTGCTTGCTTGATATTTGCTGTTTTTCGGGTGGAATCAAGCTGCGCTGGAACCGGACAGATGGCGGGAAGAAGCACTCAACGGAGCGTCTATTGAAAAATTCATGATTCATTGCTACAATCAATCATTGGATTAAATGGAACGACCCGTCATTTTATAGAAGGGGATGCAGGGATGGAAACGCGCTCAAAGAAAGCACTGAAGGAGCAATACAAAAACAGAACGATTCGCGGCGGAGTATACTGCATTCAATGCAGCGGCAATCATGCCAGATGGCTGCGGGCAACAACCGATATGCAGGGAGCAAAAAACCGGTTTGTATTTTCACAGAACACAAATTCCTGTTTGGAGCCGGGTATGGCAGAAGCACATAAGTTGTATGGGACAGCAGCATTTTCGTTTGTCATACTGGAAGAGATGCAGCGAAAAGAGACTCAAACAGAGCGGGAATTCTCAGATGATGTGGACATTTTGCTGGAGCTTTGGACTGAAAAATTACAAGGAGAAGAATGGCTTTGAAATCAAAGGTGAATGTTGCAAAGTTCTTGGATGGTGCAGGAAAAATTACTCAGATGCCGCAGAAAAAGAAAAATCTGGTTGCAATTCTCGATTATTTGGCGGGAAAATTTGAATTCAACCTCGAATATACGGAAAAAGAAGTGAATACGATTTGCACCGAATGGCACACATTCGGAGATTATTTTCTGCTTCGGCGGGAGCTGATTGATCATGGGTTCTTGTGTCGGGAACTTGATGGTTCCCGTTATTGGAAGCCTGCCTCCGAGCAACAGGAAGAGAAAAATTGATGGAAAGCAGCATGCGGATCAAATCAAAAGAGAGACAAAGCTGATCGCTGCTGACCTTTTGCTGATGAAGAAGAGAAACACATACAAAATCAGGGAATAAGAACAGAACAAAAGCAGACGCCTGCCAAAAAATTGCGGCAGGCGTCTGCTTTTGTTCCTTGGTCCCATGGCGGAGAAGAATTTCTGCACCGCGTTGCTGAAGTCCAGCGGGAATCCAAGCGTATTTTTTCATACTGTGATTTGCTGGTTCTTCTCCTGATTTTTGTCAGCCTTTTTGGCGGGCCCATCAAGCATGCGTTTGCCCGCAGAAAAAAATAATAAACGTGACCTCCCCAATCACCCAGGGCAGACGAGTGACTTGCCTACACGCGGGACCGGCTGAATTGCAGGATTGATTGGATGTGTCGTTGATAAAAGAGAGCGGCGCCCACAGGCATTTTGCTAGTGGGCACCGCTTTTATGGCAGAATCAAGTGAGAATATAATCGCAGGTTCCGAACGCTTATGTTCCGAACGAAAACGGGGGGACAGAAGAACGATACAGAAGGAATCCGTCCGGATTTCCATGCATCCATCGAATTTGAAGATGTTTCAAGGTGCTTGAAATCCGGAATCCCGTTCTGCAATCAAATTTTTCAGCTCGTGAGGGGACATGGAGGAAAAAGCCCGGAATTCTCGATTGAAATGGGATTGATCGTAATAGCCAAACTCACTCGCGATGGAAGAAAGATTGGTTTCTGAGGTCAAACAGGCCTGCATGGCGCGCTGAAAGCGGATTTGATCGCTCAGCTGTTTGGGGGCTGCTCCCACATAGCGGTGAAACAGATTGTTGATGTGCCGGCGAGAGTATCCGGTTTGTTGCACGATAGAGTCAAGAGAGACTTCGTCTGGTTGACGAAGAATGGTCTGCACCATATACGCAACAACCCGCTCATGCAGCTCATCCCGGTGCTCCTCCGTGCGTATGCTCTGCACCATCCGGCAAAACAATGTCTGGAATTCTTCGATTGTATTGGTCGCTGCAATCACGTCCAGATACGGCTTCACCGACATCAGATTCTCCAACGGGATTCCATAGGGAGAAATCTCCGCGGTAGGGATGCCAAATAGCTTTGAAAATTCGCCGGGGTACATGCGCGCATAAAACCCTTTGCGGATTTCGTCCATCTGGACATGGTCCGGCTTTTGCAGCACGCCGTAGCAGTAGGCGCTTGGGTCGCTGCCGCCGGCAGCAAACCGAATCCCAACCATTCCGATTCCGGGAAAACAAAAGGAGTGCCCGGGGGTCGGCTCCCGAAAGCTGGCCAGCTGTGCGATTGGGTGTCCGGAGGGATCCAGAAGAAACCGCTGCTCATCAAACACAATGTTCCACAGGGGCTGCTGAGTGACCAGCAACCCTTTTTTCGTCCGACCATTCATAAGAAGCGTCCTTTCCGATTTTTCCTATCTTTTTGTTGGGCGCGAAGATACGATAGTGGTGAAAAGGCAATAAGAATGGCTTTATATAAAATTGATATTTGGGCAGTGTTACCTGTGTTTGATAGCTACATTATAAGTACCAGGCCACAAAATTGCAAGAAGAAAAAACTGAAGATTCAAAAAAGGGGGGGCTTGAGGTAAAGAAGAATTTTCTCTTTTGATTCTGTACAAAGCAAACAAATAAAGAACCATTGACAAATGACAAACGGGGAAAAGGAGAAATTTTTCATAGAAGGGGATCAAGATTCGACAAGACAGGGAGGAAAGATCATGTTAACTGCAGTTTGGGTCATCGCATTTGTTTTGATCGTAGGAATCGGTATTTTCTCCGGCAAAGCCATCAGCAATTCCGACCAGTGGTCTGGAGCAGACAAAAAAATGGGTGTTTTCTCCATCGGATGTGTGTTGGGGGCCTGGCAGATTGGCGGAATCAGCATTGTTGGAGCCGCGCAAAACGGATATAACTTTGGAATCGCGGCTATGTGGTACTCGATTGGCGGGTCTGCTTATTTCCTTGTTTGCGCAATGTTAGCAAAGGTCCTGCGGGAAGGAATGCCGGGTGATTCTGCGGGTATTTACATGCGGGATCGGTACAGTAGGACGCTTTCCCGGCTGTACATGATTGTTTATTTGATTATGGCCTGGATTTATATTCCCATCCAGCTGAAAACCGTCTCTTCGGTGATCCGCATTGTGCTGACAAACGTCAACGGCTTTTGGTGCATGGTGATTGGGCTGTGTATCGCCGCTTTGTACACCGGGTTTGCCGGAATGAAGGGCGCGGCAGTCGTGGGAAAGATTGTCTGCTTTGGCATTTACGTTCTTCTGATCCTGTTTGTGGGGATGCATCTAAAGGAATTCGGCGGGTATGCAGGGCTGGTAAGCAGCCTGCCTGCCGGCTATGGCAGTATATTTGCCGGGACAATGA
>JAYFPV010000464.1:0-14225 GCA_034927465.1 Lawsonibacter sp. | reverse complement strand
CAGCATATAGCCGTAGGACTCCTCGTACGAAAAAATGACCTTGCCCTCGCCCGATTCCTCCAGCTGGTCCTTCTTCTGGGCCAGGAACTTAAAGCCGGTAAAGGTGTCGTAGCACTGCAGGCCATTGACGTCGGCCACCTTGCGGGCCATCTCGGTGGTGACAATGGTTTTGAGAGCAACAGGGTTTGTAGGCAGCTTGCCAGCGCGCTTCATGGCTCCAATGAGATAGTCCAGCAGCAGCACGCCGGTCTGGTTGCCGGAGATGACCGTAAACTCCCCGTTTCCCGTGCGCACCATGATGCCCACCCGGTCGGCGTCGGGATCGGAACCGAGGATAAAATCCGCGCCCTCCCGCTTGGCGATGTCCACAGCCAGGTAAAACCCCTCCGGATTTTCTGGGTTGGGGGAGACCACAGTGGGAAAGTTGCCGTCGATGACCATCTGCTCGGGCACACAGATGACGTGTGTGACCCCCAGACGCTTCAGAGCTTCCGGAATCAGCTGGTAGCCGGTGCCGTGGAAGGGAGTGTACACCATTTTGAAGGTGTCGGTCACTTGAGCCACCACGGCCTTGTCGTTGACCAGAGCCATGACATGGGAGAGAAATTTTTCGTCGGTCTCCCGGCCCATGAGAACGATCTTTCCCTGGGCCACCGCCTGGTCATAGTCCATAGTCCTGACACAGGCAAACACGTCCAGTTCTTTCATCTTTTTGGCCACCTGGTCGGCATGCTTGGGAGGCAGCTGAGCGCCATCCTCCCAGTACACCTTATAGCCGTTGTATTCCTTTGGGTTGTGGCTGGCGGTGACGTTGATGCCGGCAATGCAACCGTATTCCCGGATGGCAAAGGACAGCTCGGGCGTGGGTCGCAGGGCGTCAAACAGCCGCACGGGGATGCCGTTGGCCACCATGACCTGGGCGGCCTCCCGCGCGAAAGTTTGGGAGTTGTTCCGGCAGTCAAAACAGATGGCCACTCCCCGGGCGGCAGCTTGGGGTCCCTCCTCCAGAATGACCTGGGCAAAGGCTTGGGTGGCGTGGCGGATGACGTGAACATTCATCCGGTACAGACCTACGCCCATGATGCCCCGGAGTCCGGCGGTGCCGAAAGCCAACTGATCAAAGAAACGGGCCTCGATCTCTTTGTCGTCATGTTGAATGGAGTTCAGTTCGGCCTTTTCGGCGTCGGAGAGTGCGGGGCTGGACAACCAGGCGTTGTAGGTATCTCGATAGGACATAGACTTCATCCTCCTTGGTATAAAGTGGTTCATTCTGTTCAGATAATACCATGATTTGCGGTTCGGGCGTGACCGGAAGCAAAACGGCTGAAAACATGGTATAATAGCCGCTTTGCGGCTATTATACCATGCCAAGGGTAAAAATTCCAGCCGCATTTCGGGGAAAAGAGAACCAGAACCGGAAGTCCTTCCGGGTCAGTGCAGCAGCCGCTCCATGTCTTCCGGAAGCCCGGAGCAGAAGGAAAGGCGCTGCTTCGTAATAGGGTGGCAGAAGGACAGCCGGTGGGAATGAAGAGCGGGTCTCCCTATCAGAACCGGGGCCTCCGTTCCGTAGAGAAAGTCTCCGGTGAGTGGGTGGCCCAGATAAGCCATGTGAACCCGGATCTGATGGGTGCGGCCGGTGTCCAACTCCAGGCGGAGGAGAGAGCGCCCGCACTGAGACTCCAGCACCGTATAACGGGTGCGGGCCGCTCTGCCGTCCGGGCGCACGGTCTGCGAGATCAGGGAGCCATCTTTTGGGCCAAGCGGAGCGTCAATAAGCCCCGAAGCGGGGGAAGGGGTCCCTTCACATACCGCCAGATAAGTGCGGCAAAAGGCGAGGGTGTGAAGCTGCTGCTTCAAGACCTCCTGGGCGTAGGGGTGTCGGGCTACCACCATCAGGCCGGAGGTCCCCCGGTCCAGGCGATGGATGGGATGAAAATCCCCTTCTGCCCCAGAACGGTCGTAATAATTCAAAAGAAAATTACCCAAGGTATCATTGAAGTGACCGGGGCCTGGATGGACGGGGACACCGGGAGCCTTATTGAGAACGATGACGTCCTCATCTTCATAGACGATATCCAGGGGACCGGGGACGGGAAGAATGCCGCTGCGCCGTTCTGGATCGGACAGCCGCACGGAGAGAATTTGACCTTCTTGCGGGACAAAGCGGGTGTTTACCCTCTGCCCGTCTGCCAGAATGCCGTCGGGCAGCCACTTGATGCGCCGTACCACCGTGCCGGAAAGCCCAAGGTGCTTTTTCAGCAGAGTGCCCACCCGTACACCCGCCTGTTCTGGGCCGATTTTCAGCTCCAGACGGCGGGTTCCGGGCTGTGTTCCGCTCGAAATTCGGTTGGCCATAATTCCACCCCGTTCCGTTTTTCGCTTTTGGACGATCTGAGCATAGCATGTTGGACAAGGGATGTCAAAACAAGGTGAAAAAATTTCAAGGCGTTTCGGTTGCAAATTTGCTGAAATTCGATATAATAACCGCAGAGCAATTCTTATACTTTGAGTTCAGCCACTCTGCTTCCGGAAGAATTGCAGAGTATGGCACATTATACCATTCGCTTGCGCTTATGATATCATATCCTTCAGGTAAAGGAGGGCGGTTCCATGTTCGGACACAAAAAAGGAAACCAGCCCCAGACTTCGTTCCAGGACAAGCTGGGCATCTACATCCACATTCCGTTTTGCCGCAGCAAATGCGACTACTGCGACTTTTACTCCCTGTCGGGGAGGGAGGAGCGGATGGATGCCTATCAGAGAGCGCTTCTGGCCCACATTGGGGAGACGGCTCCCCTGGCCGAGGGTATCACTGTGGACACCATCTACTTTGGCGGAGGCACACCCAGCTTTTATGGAGACAAGCGGCTGCGGGAACTGATCTACGCCATACAAAAGCAGTTTCAAGTGGAAAAGGGGGCCGAAATCACCCTGGAGGCCAATCCGGACAGCGTGGAGGTGAACGCGCTGCGCCGGCTGCGAAAGGCGGGCTTCAACCGCTTGTCTCTTGGGATGCAGTCGTCCTGCCCCGAGGAATTAACCGCGATTCACCGCCCTCACACCGTACGGCAGAGTGACCAGGCGGTGACGGCGGCGAAGAAGGTCCGTTTTCAGAACCTCTCTCTGGATCTGATTTATGGGCTGCCAGGTCAGACCATGGACAGCTGGAAGGCCACCGTAGAGCACGCGCTGTCCCTGATCCCGCAGCACCTGTCCTGCTACGGGCTGAAGGTGGAGGAAGGGACGCCGCTGGCCGGCCGAGTTGCGGCGGGCGAGGTGCTGCCCGATGACGATATGCAGGCCGAGCTGTACCTGTGGACGGTGGGCCGACTGGCGCGGGCGGGCTTTGTCCAGTATGAAATTTCCAATTTCTCCAAGCCTGGTTATGAGTCCAGGCATAACCTGCGCTATTGGCTGATGCGACCTTATATCGGCTTTGGGCCGGGTGCCCATTCCGATTTTGGTGGGCGGCGCTACTCCGTTACCAGAGATCTGGACGGCTATATTGACGGGGTGCTGCGCGGCGGAAATATCATTGACAGCGAAGAACTGATTCCGCAGCGGGAGCGGTGCGGCGAGTATCTGATGCTCCGTCTGCGCACCGCCCGGGGCATTGAGGAATGGGAGTATCGCCGGGCATACTTTATGGACTTTGATCCGCTGGAACAGCGGCTGTTGGAATTTGAGGCCCAAGGATGGGCGGAAAAAAGCCAGGAGGGCCGTTGGCGGCTGACGCCAAGGGGCTTCTTGGTTTCCAATGTGCTCATCGGCGACCTGCTGGAGCGGCAGGAGCAGGCCGATCTGGCCGACCTGCTGCCAAAAGCCAGAGAGCAGTTTGCAAGGCGAGCGGGCGGCTGAATATGTCCGCTGCGGAAAGACAAATTAGAACTAAAAATTTTTAAAAATGGACAGTGGGAGATCTGCAGGAGAACCGTTATCCATTTATTTTGACGATTTGCATGCCTGGGTGTAAAATTCGTTGCCAGGCGGGTATAATAGTGTTATAATGTATAAGGTTTATAATGCCCTGGGTTCAGCCCGGGGTTTTGCTTGACTTTTTACATATGGCCACCGGCTGTATTTTGATACAATGCCATTTTATGGCGTGAAGAAGGTGCATGGTTTGACCAAATATCAAATCCAAGGAGGCAATCCCCTCCACGGAACCATTGAAATTAGCGGTGCAAAAAATGCCGCTGTTGCGATTATCCCAGCCGCTCTGATGGTGGATGGGGTCTGCCGGATTGAAAATATTCCACAAATCAGCGACGTTACCCTGATTCTCCAGATTCTGCGGGAGTTGGGGGCCGAGGTGAAGACGGTTAATCGAACCACAGTGGACGTGGATTGCTCCCGCATCCGCAATCGTCAGGTGCCCTATGAGCTGGCACGGAAGATCCGCGCCAGCTATTATCTGGTTGGTGCGCTGCTTGGCCGCTTCGGCTGGGCCGAAGTGCCCCTGCCCGGGGGCTGCGATCTGGGCGGACGGCCCATTGACCAGCACATCAAGGGGTTTGTGGCGATGGGGGCCGAAGTGGATGTGCGCAACGGCCTGATTTATGCTCAGATGCCCGGCGGAGGTCGGCTTGTGGGAGGACAGGTCTATATGGACATGGTCTCCGTGGGAGCCACGATGAATATTATGCTGGCCGCCGCCTTGGCCAGCGGCATGACGATTATTGAAAATGCTGCCAAGGAGCCGCACATTGTGGACTTGGCCAACTTTCTCAACTCCATGGGCGCCGATATTATGGGTGCAGGTACCGACATGATTAAGGTGCGTGGGGTGGACCGACTGCGTGGCGGGTCCTACTCGATTATTCCCGATCAGATCGAGGCAGGTACCTATATGGCTGCCGTGGCCGCCGCCGGGGGAGAAGTGCTGATTAAAAATGTGATTCCAAAGCACTTGGACTGCATTACCGCCAAGTTGGTGGAGATGGGAGTCGATGTGGAGGAGCAGGATGATGCCCTTTTGGTTCGACGGAACGGGCCGATCAACCGGGTCAATGTGAAGACAATGCCCTATCCGGGCTTCCCCACCGACATGCAGCCTCAGATTGCCGCCGTGCTGTGTATGGCCCAGGGAACCAGCGTCCTCACCGAGGGGGTCTGGGAGAACCGATACCGCTATGTTGACGAGTTCCGCCGCATGGGGGCCCGCATCCAAGTGGATGGAAAGGTGGCGGTCATCGAGGGAGTGGACAGGCTTACCGGAGCGCCCGTCCATGCCTGCGACCTTCGGGCTGGCGCCGCCATGGTCATTGCCGGCCTGTCGGCTCAGGGCACGACTGAGATTGACGCCATTTACCACATTGAACGCGGCTATGAAACGCTGGTGGAAAAGCTGGCCTGTGTGGGCGCCGATATCAAAGTAATTACCATTCCAGACGAGGACAGCCAGTCCCAGGTGGGGTGAGAACGCGAAAAGGCTTGAGCGGCGGTTTGCTGCGCTCAGGCCTTTTTTGGATACATCATGAATAGGAGCGATCAGTTTGCTGACATTTACCACCCTGGCAAGCGGATCCAGCGGCAATGCTGCGCTGGTGTCCTGCGGCTCAACCCATATTCTGCTGGATGCGGGCATTTCCGCCCGGCGCATCACTTCCGGATTGAAGGCCCTGGACGTGGATCCGACCGCTCTGACTGCCATCCTGGTGACCCATGAGCACCACGACCACATCAGCGGCCTGGCGGTGCTGTCCAAGAAGATTCGCGTGCCCGTAGTCTCCTCCGGTCCAACCTGTGGCCAGCTGTGCGATAAAGTCCCATTTGTAGACGATTTGGTGCGGCGGCAGCAGCCGGGCGCTGGGGTGCAGTTGGGGGAGCTGTGGGTGGAATCCTTTTCCACCTCTCACGATGCCGCCGGCAGCGTGGGGTACTCCATTGTCGGAGATGGATGTCGAATGGTACTGGCAACCGATTTGGGCTGCATCACGCAGGAAGTTCGGCAGGCGGTACGGGGCTGCGATCTGTTGGTGTGCGAGACCAACCACGACGAAGAGTGGGTCAAATCCGGACCTTATCCCTACTATCTGAAGGCACGCATTCTGGGGGATCGGGGCCACCTGTCCAACGAGGCGGGGGCCGAGCTAGCCGCTCTGGCGGTGGAGGCGGGAGCCCGTACTGTGGTGTTGGCCCATCTGTCTGCCGAAAACAACACCCCCGCCCACGCCCGGGAGGTGGTTTGCCGCCGTTTGAGGGCCATGGGCGCTGATCCGGAGCAGGACTTGAGCCTGTCTGTCGCACCTCGGGGGGATTTGGGACCGAGGTATCGGCTGGAACAGGGCGAGCATATCCGGGCATTTCAGCTGAAGGGGGCCGCTTTGTGCTGAGCGTACATCTGATCTGTGTAGGCAAGCTAAAGGAGAAGTTTTATCTGGAAGCCTGCGCCGAATATGTCAAACGGCTCTCCACCTATTGCAGACTGACCCTAGTGGAACTGCCCGAGGAAAAGCTGCCTCAAACACCTTCTCAGGCCCAGATCAACGCGGCGCTGGACAAGGAGGGGGTTGCCATTCAGGCCAAGATTCCGCCCGGATCCAGTTTGGTGGCCCTGTGCGTGGAAGGGCGGCTGCGATCCAGCGAGGAGCTGACGGAGCTGATGCATAACTGGGAACACAACAGCGCCAAGCATCTGGTCTTTGTCATTGGGGGCTCCTATGGGCTTGCTGAGTCTTTAAAAGCGGAGGCGTGGGAGAAGTTGTCCATGTCCCCCATGACCTTTCCCCATCACCTGGCCCGCGTCATGGTGCTGGAACAGATTTATCGGGCGTTCAAGATTCAGGAGGGGTCCTCGTACCATAAATAGTAGAAATAGTATGTGAGATAGAACCCGGGACAGCAGCTTATGCCGCCGTCCCGGGTTTAAACGCCGGTCAGATCAAAGGGTGGCGTATACTCTTCACTGGCGGAGGTCCGCTCCTGGCAGAAGCCGGCCAGGCCGAGATTCTGCATATAAGCGATGGCGGACTCCATCTCGCCCCGGCGCAGGCGGCGGTTGATCTCAGGGTGGGCGGATAGGTCGCCCCAGGGAGTGTACTGGCTCATCAGGGAGAACAGAACCGTCCCCGGCTCGAAGGCGGCGGCAACCCAGTCCATCACCTGCTTAGCCTGCAGCACCTGACCGGGGAGGATCAAATGGCGAATGAGAACGCCACGGACCAGCAGGCCATTTTGGTCAAACTGGCAGGGGCCGGTCTGGCGGAACATTTCCGAAATCGCGGCCGCGGCGATTTCCGGGTAGTCGGCGGCGGCGGAGTACCGCAAAGCGGCGGCGTGGCTTAGATACTTCAGGTCGGGAAGATAGATGTCCACCTTGCCCTCCAACTGCCTCAGCGTTTCCACGCTATCGTATCCCCCGGAATTCCACACCACCGGGCGGTCAAAGGAATGGCGCTGCAGCAGACGAAAGATCACATGGGCGTAATGGGTAGGATTGACAAAATTGAGGTTGTGTGCCCCCTGGGCAATCAGTTCCCTGCAGATTTCCGCCAGACGGTCGATCAAGACAATTTTTCCGAAGTCCTGGTGGCTAATGCGTTCGTTCTGACAAAACACGCAGCGCAGTGAGCAGCCGGAAAAGAAAATGGTGCCTGAGCCTTTTGAGCCGGAAATGGGGGGTTCCTCCCATAGATGGAGAGCCGCCCGGGCCAAAACAGGGGATTCCGGCATCCGGCAAAAGCCGAGTCCCTCCGTGTCCGTGCGCACGGCTGCGCAGGCGCGGGGGCAGAGACGGCAGATCATCGCAGCGCTTCCTTTCTTGCAATGGACTTAAAATTGCCCCAGACGGTGGGATACCTGGTCAGAAAAGCTTTGAAACGCGTTTGGAATGGCATAAACTCTTTGCAGGTCGGCCCGGTCGGCCCAAACCCAATGTTCGGGCAGCTGGATGGATTCCAGTTCCCCCGACAGGGCGGTCATGTGCCACTCGATATGAGAAAAAATGTGCTTGCCCGTACCCGCTTTCGTCAGAGGTAAAGGGGTTACCCCCCATACTTCGGGCCAATTGGTGCCGTCTGTCAGCTCGTTGGGGTATTCCCACAGCCTGGCCAGCAGGCCCTTGTCCGGTCTACGGCGCAGGGCCACGCTGTCTTCGTGGTACAGCAGATAAACGGTTCGCACTTCAATCCGCCTGGCCTTTTTGGCCGCCTTAACGGGAAGCTCGCCGGTTCGCCCCTCCTGATAGGCCCGGCAGAAGTCCGCCGCCGGACACTTTTGGCACAGTGGAGCGCCGTTTGGGAGGCAGACGGTGGCCCCAAGCTCCATCATGGCCTGATTAAAATCCCCCGGAGCGTCCAGCGGAATGATCCGAGCCAAGGCCTGGGTCACCTTTTTCTTCATCGCCGGAGAGGAAATGTCCCCCGTGTCCGCGCAGATCCGTGCGGTCACCCGGAGCACGTTGCCGTCCACCGCTGGGACGGGCAGACCGAAGGCAATGGAGGAGATGGCACCGGCAGTATAGTCCCCCACGCCGGACAGAGAACGGATCTCTTCATAAGTGTTTGGAAATACTCCCCCAAAGGTTTCGGCAATTTCTCTGGCTGCCTTTTGCAGGTTCCGTGCCCGACTATAATAGCCCAGCCCTTGCCAAAGTTTCATCAGCCGGTCTTCCGGCAGGGCAGCCAAATCAGCCGCGGAGGGGGCCGCCTCCAAAAAACGGCGGTAATGCTCCAGAACCGCTGCCACCCGGGTCTGCTGGAGCATAATCTCTGACAACCACACCCGGTAAGGGGTGGGATGACTGCGCCAGGGCAGCGTCCGGGCATTCTCCCGATACCACATCAGCAGAGGGATGGGGAGTTGTTCGAGTTCCTTCACAGCATTGGCCTCCTGTTTCTGAGTGTGCATGCTCCTGATTATACGCCAAACAGGAAGGAACCGCAACGAGAATATTATAATCTTTTTGCAATATATAGTATAGCATATTTGGGAATGGTATTTCTGAGTGAATGATGTTAAAGTTTTAACAGAGCAAGAGTTAAAAATTTAACGATATCCCAGCTGCCGCTCTTTCTGGTTTATCTTAAATGACATCTTTTGTTCGTGATCATTCCTTTTTCATCCATCCTTCCAGATCAAACGATTTAGGGGTGCCCGTAAGGGCACCCCTAAATCGTTTCAGCGTGTCAAAAAGTCTCCCCAGCAGGGAGCGCGCCATAGGGTTTCGTTGCCAGAAGGTGCTGAAATTAAATCAAAATCCGTCATTCATGGGGCATCTGCGCTTCCAAAGCCTCCACCATTTCATAAACCAGTCCGTCGCAGTGAGCAGTCCTTGCCTCGCCCCGGTCGTGGGAGGCTTTCAGCAGGACAGCGCAATCGGTGGACCCATGTTTTTCACGAAACTGCTGAAGTAAAGCCAAAGCTTGCTGCTTGTCATAGCCAAGCGAGCCCAGTACCATGAGTGCACCGGTCAGAACACCGCAGGTGGCACCGTGGTTCATGCCGCCGGCAAAATGGCTGCCCAGTGCGTAGGACTGCGCTTCCGACAGGCCCATTTCCTCGGCGAAGGTGACTAACACGGACTGGCAGCAGTTGTAGTGTACGTTGGTATCTCCGCGAAGTGCGCGGGTGTGTTCGATACGATCCATGTGCAGTTCTCCTTACAATTTGTCATTTCCAATCCGCCGGACAGGCATCCCTGGCGTAAGGTTCAAAACAGGATTTATTTATCCAGCACCATCTGGTTGTAGCGCAGATACTGGTAGCCGCTCTTCTCATATAGTCTGGCGGCTCCCCGGTTGGCTTGGGTGACTTCCAGTCGAAATCTGCGGGCAGAGGGGCACTGGGTTTCGATCCAGGCCATAATTTCATGGCCAAATCCACGGCCGCGAAACGGAGGTTTCAGATAAATTTCCTCAATGAAGATGCACCGGCCGCCCACTTCGGAGGCGTAGCATTGGGTGAGGTAGAGATAACCGGCAACGTCTGCGCCGTCGAAAATCAAAACGCCCCTCAGCAAAGGCTCAGAGGGATCGGCGGCGTCCAGAAAGGTTTGCTCCAAAATAGAGCTGTCTGCGGAGTGATCCACAGCGTTGGATTGGTAAAATGTTTCGACCATTGGCAGGACCGTGTCTCGGTCCTGAAGGGTGATGTCGCGAAAGGTCAGCATGGCAATTCTCCTAATTGAAGATGTCGGGGGTATCGGCAAACAGCTGCCGTACCCGGTCCAGCACCGGATGGTTGTCCGGGCCGGATAAGGTGGGGTCCTGCTCCAGCAGGGCGTGGGCGGCCTCCTGGGCCTCGTTAAGCAGGCGCATGTCTCCAACCAGATCGGCAATCTTCATCCGGGGCAGGCCGTGCTGTCGATTGCCGAAGAAATCGCCGGGGCCGCGCAGCTTCAAATCTTCTTCGGAAATCCGAAAGCCGTCGGTGGTGGAGGCCAGGGTGCGCAGCCGGGCCATGGAATCGGGGTTCTGGGTGGCGGTAATGAGAACACAGTAGGACTGGTGCCCTCCCCGGCCCACCCGCCCCCGAAGCTGGTGAAGCTGGCTGAGCCCAAAGCGGTCGGCGTTTTCTACCACCATCAGGGAGGCGTTTGGCACATCCACGCCGACTTCAATGACCGTGGTGGACACCAGCACCTGGGTTTCACCACTGGAAAATGCGGCCATCACGGCGTCTTTTTCCCGCGGGCGCATCTTCCCATGAAGGATATCAACCTTCAGGTCCGGGAAAATCTCCTGTTTCAAATTTGCGGCGTAGGTATTTACTGCTTTCAGGTCCGGAGCGGGGGACTCGCCTCCGGGAAGCAGAGCGTCCGGGTTCTCCTCCACAGCCGGGCAGACAATATACACCTGCCGCCCCGCGGCAACCTGTTTGCGGACAAAGTTATACATGCGCGTCCGTTTGTCCTCTCGGACGACGTAGGTCTCGATGGGGGTGCGGCCGGGGGGCAGCTGGTCAATGACGGGCACGTCTAAATCTCCATAGAGGATAAGCGCCAGGGTGCGGGGAATGGGGGTGGCCGACATGACCAGAACGTGGGGGGGTGGCATTCCGCCTGTCTCCGATTTTCCGGCCAGGGAGGCCCGTTGAGCCACGCCGAATCGGTGCTGTTCGTCCGCTACGATCAGGGCCAGTTGGCGGAAGGCGACCCCGTCTGAAATGAGAGCCTGCGTGCCCACGGCAAGGTCAATGTCCCCCTCAGCCAGGGCTTTGCGGGTCCGTTTTTTTTCTGCCTGGGTCAAGGCCCCGGTGAGTAGACCCACCCGTACCCCAGCCGGGGAAAGAAGCGCGGACAAAGAGCGGTAATGCTGCTCGGCCAAGACCTCGGTCGGGGCCATAAGAGCCGCCTGATATCCGCCCTTCACCGTCAGCCAGGCTGCATAAGCCGCTACAGCGGTCTTGCCTGAACCAACGTCCCCCTGAACCAGCCGATTCATGGGACGCCCTGAGCTCATGTCTGAGGCCGCCTCCTCCATCACCCGGCGCTGGGCGTCTGTAGGGGTGAAGGGGAGCAGGGCCTGAAACTCCGACCAGGGCCGGCGGGGAACGGAGCAACCCTGACCAGCGTCATCCCGCCGCCGCTTCAGGAAGCTGAGGCCGACCGCAAGATAGAACAGCTCCTCAAACGTGAGCCGCCGTCGGGCCAAATCAAGGGCCTCCTCATCCACTGGGAAGTGAATGCTGCGCACGGCAAATTCCACCGCTGCCAGATTGTGCTCCTGACGGATGGACTGGGGCAAGGTCTCGGGAATCTGGTCGGTGCAGTCCAGCGCCTGACGGGTGAGCGCGGCCAGCAGGTGGTTGGTGATGCCGGCTGTCAGCGGGTAGATGGGCATAATGCAGCCCGTGAAACACTGTTTTCCTGTCCGTTCAAAGATGGGATTGACCATGGTGCGGCGGTGGCCCTGTTCCTCCACGGTGCCAAAAAAAATATACTCTTCCCCGGCACGGATCGCTTTTTCCACATAGCTCTGATTAAAAAAAGTGAGGTGGAGCGCTCCGGTCTGATCTACCACCTTGACCTGAACCAGTTCCAGGCCCTTCCGAATGCGGGCCAGCCGGGGGTGTTCGGCCGCCATGGCGGTGATGCATACCCGCTGCTCCGGCGGAGCGTCTTGGACCGAGTACATGTTCCGCCGATCCTCGTAGTCCCTGGGGTAATAGGAGAGCAGGTCGGCACAGCGGGCCAGTCCCAGTTTGCTCAGTTTTTTGGCCCGCACTTCCCCCACACCGGGGAACTGAAGAACAGAGGTGTTTGGGGTGACCGTCATGGGGAGAGCCTCCTTTCGAACCCATTCTAAATTCTCATTTTAGCACATGTTTTGGGAGGAGTAAAGGCGAAAGAGGACCCTTGTCAGGAAGAGACGAAACAGGTATAATAGACCGAAAGTTGTAGGTCAGGAAGGAGTTCATGTGATGTCGGAGTATATTTTAAACCTGCTTCCGGTGAACGAAGAGGAGAAGAAGGAATTTGAGGCCATCGCCCCGGACGCTACCCACGTCTGGGCCGGCCGCAGAATCATTACCCCCTAGCAGCTGGCAGCTGCTACCGTCATCTTAGGCTGGCCCAGGCCCGGAGACATGAAACAGGCGGTCAGCCTGAAGTGGTTTCAGACGATGTGGGCGGGCACCGATGAGTATGAGGCCTCGGGCATTCTACCGGAAGGGGTTCTCTTTACCTCCTCCAGCGGGTCAAACAGTCGAAGCGTGGCTGAGCATATGCTGGCCAGCCTTCTGGCCCTGTGCCGCCGTCTGCCCACCTACCGCGACAGCCAGCGGGCTCACCGCTGGGAGGACGAGGGGGACATGAAAACGCTGTTCCAAGGCACTGTTCTGGTGGTTGGCGCGGGCAACGTCGGATCCACCTTTTCCGGGCTGTGCCGCGGGCTGGGGGCTCATGTCATCGGATTGAAGCGGACGGTAAACAGGCCGATGGAGGACTTTGATGAAGTATATCCCATGGAACGGCTGGACGAGCTATTACCCAAGGCCGACGTGGTGGCGCTGGTGCTTCCTCATTCTCCCGCTACCGTCGGGCTGATGGACGAAAGACGCATCGCTCTGATGAAAAAAGACGCGATTCTGATCAGCTCTGGCCGTGGTTCGGTGCTGGACCAGGATGCGCTGGCCCGGGCCATGCAAGCTGGCCATCTGTGGGGCGCCGCCCTGGATGTGACTGAGCCGGAGCCCCTGCCGGAGGGCAGCCCCCTGTGGGATATTCCGAACCTGCTGCTCACGCCCCATGTGGCAGGGGGGATGCGGCTGGAGATTACTCGAAAGGCCTGTGTCCGGATGGCCCAGGAGAATCTGCGCCGATATGTGGCCGGAGAGCCGCTGAATAATCTCGTGGGAAAGAAGTGAGCGCCGCCCCGGCGGAACCCTGTGTCGGGGGGTAAGAACCAAACCAATATGCCTGGATGAGATCCGTGTTTCATGGACTGGTGCCGCGTAAACGGCATCGGTCCCCTTTTTGTGAAATACACGGTTGGGGAGAATAACCCAATGGATGGGCCGGCGTGTTGGTGGGGACATCACGGACGGAAGCGGCCCGTTTGCGGACGAATGAACACGGATAACAAGACAGAAGAACTTAGAATTTGCGGAAAAAGTGGACTGCAGGAATGGAGACGATCTGCGTGAAAATAAACATTGTGGATATTCTGGACAGCCTGAACAAGGCGCAAGGTGTGATTTCCCCCGAGCTTGGCGCCCACCAGCGGCAAGTGGCTTATCTGGTCTATCGGATGGCGGAACAATTGAACTGGCCGCAGGAAACCAGAAATGAGGTGTTTATAGCAGGACTGCTGCATGATATCGGCGCGCTGTCGTTTCAGGAAAAAGAGAATGCGATTATGGGAACGGAAGACGTTCAGGTTCATGCACTGCGCGGGGCCTATTTGATTTCCAATTTTTTGCCGCAGCGACACATCGCTCCCGTGATTAAATATCACCACGTTCCGTGGCGGCACGGGAAAGCGGCAGAAGAAAACCCGGGCATGCCGATGGAAAGTCAGCTTTTATACTTGACGGATCGAATTTGTGTAAATATTTTAAGCTCTAAATTTATCTTATCCCAAGTGTCCTGCCTGAAAGAGTATTCTAAACGGAACCGCGGTGAGGAGTTTGTACCGGAAGATGTGGATGCATTTCTGGAGCTGGCAGTGAACGAAAGCGTTTGGCTGGACCTGGTGTCGGACGATCCCATTTCCAAAATTGATTATTCCTACATCGCCAGCATGGATGTGTCGATGGATGATCTCATCGACCTGGCACGCATT
>JAYFPV010000121.1:0-2328 GCA_034927465.1 Lawsonibacter sp. | reverse complement strand
AGCACACGTTCCAGTGCATTGCGGTCATCATAAAGCTCGAGTGTAACGCATTTGTCCGCGATGATCTCCGGCGTTTTCCGATATTCGTGGTAATTCCCCAGGAACGGCTTGCAGGATAAAATGCGCCCCAGATTGATGATGTGGCCGTATCGGCAGCCGGAGGTGATGAGACGGAATTTGTCATCCTTTTCGGAATATTCCAGATATTCCGGTATGACGTTCATGGGAGTGGCTGTATGGCTGCGGTTTTTTACGACAACGCTCAGGGGACGGTGTTCCTTAACAGCATCCAGAATCATATGAAAGGTTTGTATATAAGTTTCATCCTCAAACGGATCACCGTCGGCATACCGGTCAAACAGGTCAATATCGTCCGGCGTGAACAGCGGCGAAACGTCTTCAAGACCGGTTGTATCAAAACGAAACAGGCGAATGCGCGGGTCCAGAGAGATTGCCTTCAGCCATTGTTTTTCTAAAAGGGTGAGCGGCAGGGTTGGCGGGTTTTTGAGGGGAGTTGTGCCGTCCGGCTTCAGTAACTGCCATCGGTCACCGGCCAGACATGGCTCAATGGACAGAATGCTTTCTGAAAACGCCTGTTCATGGATGATGTTGCGCAGTTCTTCTTTTGTGATTGGGTGTTGAGTCGCTTCTCGCAGGATGGCCGCAACGGCGTTGTAGTAGGTACCGTATAGTTCGCTGAAAATCATGGCCTGTCCCCTCCGCCCAGCCCGTAGAGGCTAAGCATAGCATCGATATCTCTTTTAAACTGTGCTTCCAGCTCCGGATTGGAAAAATGGATGCTGACGATTCGGCAGATAAAAGTACGAATCCACGGCACCAATTCCCCTGCGTCGTAAACATCGGCAAAAAAGCGGCTGGTGTGATCGTCGATCCGCTCAACCTGTCCGCATCGTTTTTCCCGTTCCAACCGGGTGTGAATATACGTCTCATCACTATCGTAACGCACGGTAAATTCGATGTGTTCCAGCCGTTCCGCTCCGCTTTCGGTGCTGACTCCCCACAGGTTTTGCCGCATCCGGTTCAGCTTTGCCCGGTATACATCGTAATTTTCACAGCGTTCCGATGCCTGAACCGACAGGATATTATCCAGCCGAAAGGAGCCGATCCGCCCGCCGCGTGGAATATAAGCCATTAAATACTGGCGGCCGTTCTGTACACTGATGAAAATTCGGAGGGGAATCACCTCCTGTACGGCGGCATGCTCCCCGCGCCGGTTCACGGTTTGGATACGGACAAACTGTTTGCCGTGCATGGCCCCAAACAGCGCGCACAGGATTTCGCTATCCAGAGTCCAGATGATATAGTGATGTTTAAAAGCAAAGGGTTCATTGTGAACGCCGGTTTTGTCCAGCAAAAACGAGCCGATCACTCCACAGGGCGCGACCTCAGAAAAAAAGTCCAGCGCGTCTGTGCAGGCAAGTTCCACTGTGTTTGCCCGTCTGTATAACATTGTTTTTCCGGTTTTTTCTGTGCAGAGCAACCCCTGTTCCACATATTCCTTAAGCTTTTTTCGGACGGTGGAAGCATCGAATGTTTTCGGATGGTTAAAACATAAAAGCCGTCGGTCCATTTCGTCGGTGATCTGATTGAGCGACAGCACGGTATTTGTATCAGGCAGAAGATCAAAGACCAAAAAATGCAGGGTAATATCTCCATCGGTGAAGCTTTTTGTTTTCCATGCCTGATACAGGGGATTGTGGCGCGTAAGGCGGCAATTGATGGAGAGGAAGATATTCTTACCCTCCGCCGTCTGCCGGAAACAAAGGTAGTCTCCCAGCCAACTCTCCACACGGCGGCGTTCGTCGTCATAGGAACGGGCGCTTTTACTTGTAAATTCCCCGCGGCTCTTAAAACCACACACATAGAACTCCCGCATGTAGTTACGTATGCGATCAAAGTTCTTAATCAGTTCGTTATATGCCAGTATCCCCATCTCCCCTCGTCACGCCTGGCGTGCCCATCAAGGCCCATCTGAATACCGGACGGATTGCTGCGGTTCGGCGTCTTCTCTTGCTGATTGGAACGTGTAACTGGAAGAGCTGATAATTTGCGAACGGATTGTTGCACAGTTTTCCGGTCGTGGCTGATGGATCGTATTGTTAATGTTTGCTTCTATTTTACCACCTGCAAGAGGATTATGCTGCTCTTTCAATCAACAAAATTATGCTCATATAAAAATAATGGTAAAGAATTTGGAAGGCCCGATTAGTTTTCCATCTATATAAAAGGGTGAGCTTCAGCCCGGAAACCATCGTGGCAGGATTGTAAAATGTCTTAAAGGGAAGGAATTATATCCCAATTCCGTTT
>JAYFPV010000267.1:0-2200 GCA_034927465.1 Lawsonibacter sp. | reverse complement strand
GGCCGGATTGGATGCCGTGAACCTCAGTCTGGACGCCCTGAATCCGGCTCGGTATGAGGCGATTGCCCGCCGGGACGCTTTGACGGAGGCCTGGCGTGGCCTGATGGCCGCCCGAGCTGTGTCCAGTTTCACGGTAAAGGTGAACTGTGTCCCCATCGAGGAAAATGAGGATCAATGGGTTTCTCTGGCCATGCTGGCCAAGGAGGAGCCGGCAGTCGATGTACGGTTTATTGAGCTGATGCCAATCGGCCTGGGAGGCAGTCTCCACCCACAGGAGGAGGGGACGGTATTGGCTCGTCTTGAGAAGACCTTTGGCCCGGCACTGCCCTGCCCACAGGATACGGGAGGCGGACCGGGGCGGTATGTGACCTTTTCCGGCTTTGCGGGCCGGGTTGGCTTTATCAGCGCCATAAGCCGCCAGTTCTGCGGCAGCTGCAACCGGGTTCGGCTTACCGCCTCCGGCGTACTAAAGCCCTGCTTGCAGTATGAATCCGACCTTGACCTGAAAACCCTTCTGCGTGGCGGAAGCAGCGATGAGCATCTGTCCGAAGTGATTGAAAAAGCCATATATCATAAGCCGTTATCCCACCATTTTGGAGCGCCTGGAACCTTGGAGGACGAGGGGCACGGCATGAATCAGATTGGAGGCTAATCCCATGGGGAAGGTCATGGCTGTATGTGTCAGTGAACGAAAAGGAACGCAAAAGAACCGTGTTGCCACAGCACGGTTTTTGCCGGACTGGGGGATAGAGGGGGACGCCCACGCGGGAAAATGGCACCGGCAGGTCTCGCTTCTTTCCTATGACCGGGTGGAGGAGTTCCGGGCCAGGGGAGCAGACGTCGCCCCCGGCGCCTTTGGGGAAAATCTCCTGGTGGAGGGGTTTGATTTTAAAACGCTGCCCATTGGAACTCGGTTCTGCTGCGGCGACGTGGAGCTGGAACTGACCCAGATTGGCAAGCAGTGTCATGCCCATTGTCAGATTTACCAGCAAGTGGGGGACTGCATCATGCCGCGGGAGGGCGTGTTTACCCGAGTGCTCCGGGGGGGTACCATTTCAGAGGGAGACGAGCTGGTCCTTGCCGACGCGGATTCCCTGTGACCATGTCTGGGAAGACAAGGGTGGTCGGCGGAACCTTCCAAGGGACGGCGGAAGGGCATGAAACGCCAGACAAAAGGATTAATTCATTGTGATGGGAGCGCTGAACGGCGCACGGAGGTTTCGATGCGTGTTGCAATTTTGACTTTAAGTGACTCCGGCTATGCCGGACGACGAGAAGACCAAAGCGGTCCGGTGATTCGAAGGCTGGTGGAGCAGGCCGGGTTTCAGGTGGTACACACCGGCCTGCTGCCCGACGACCGGACTGCCCTGGCTGGCGAGCTGCGCCGCGTGTGCGACAATAAGCTGGCCGATCTGATACTAACCACCGGAGGCACCGGGTTTTCTCCCACCGACCAGACACCGGAAGCCACTATGGATGTGGTGGAGCGGCCGGTACCCGGCATCCCGGAGGCCATGCGGTGGTATTCGCTCCAAATTACTCCAAGGGCCATGCTGTCCCGCGCGGCGGCGGGAATCCGGGGCCGTACGCTGATTGTCAATCTGCCCGGAAGCCCAAAGGCGGCGGAGGAATGCCTGGGATTTATTTTGCCGACTCTGCCCCATGGGCTGGAAATTCTGAAGGGGACGGCGGGCGAATGTGCCCGATGACATAAAAATTGTTCGAATGCTCCGTATATAAAAAATCACGGTTCATAACGAAAAGGAGAAATGAAAATGATCAAAAAAGTCTTGTCCCTGTCGCTTGCGCTTTCCTTGTCGCTTGCCCTGACTGCCTGCGGCGGCAGCAAAGGCGGACCGTCCTCTTCCCAGGAAAATCTGCCGGCGAGCAGCCAATCGTCCAGTTCTAATACCTCCGCGGCCACGCCTGTGGAAGTGGTGGTGTTTGCCGCCGCCTCAATGGAGGCTACCCTGACTCAGATTGCCGACGTGTACAAGGATGTCGCGCCCAATGTGACCCTGACCTTTAACTTTGATTCCTCCGGAACACTGCGGGACCAGATCAAGGAAGGGGCGGAGTGTGACCTGTTCATTTCCGCGGGTCAGGCACAGATGAACGCCCTGGACAGCGCCGACACCACCGGAAAAAACACCGACAGCACGGATCTGGTGTATTCCGACAGCCGCATCAACCTGGTGGA
>JAYFPV010000059.1:0-4874 GCA_034927465.1 Lawsonibacter sp. | reverse complement strand
TATATTCACGTTCGAACATGAATGTGAAATTTCTTCACATTCATTGATATGTGAAGAAATTTCACTTATTATTTAATAGGGTGATAGAAATGCAAATTTTAAAGTCACTGCGCGCTGAAAAGAAATGGACCCAACAGGATGTCGCTACAAAACTTGGTATCGACAGGACTACCTATGCTAAATATGAATCTGGCGCAAGTGAACCCAACTTTGAGATGCTCGGAAAGTTGACTAAAATTTTTGGCATACCAACCGATTATCTTCTTGGCCGGTCGTCCGGAAGCAATAGCGGAGGAAGGCTTGTTCCTATCCTTGGTGACGTCGCTGCTGGCATCCCCATTGAAGCCATTCAGGACATCGTGGATTATGAAGAGATTGATATGGCCCTGGCGTCCACGGGCGAGTTCTTCGGTCTACGACTGAAGGGGGCCAGCATGGAATCCCGGATGCGGGACGGAGATATAGTCATTATCCGCAAGCAGGACGATGCCGACACCGGCGACACGGTCGTGGCGCTGGTAAACGGTGACAGCGCCACCGTGAAGCGCATAAAAAAAGAGCCGTCCGGAATCTCGTTGATTCCGAACAACCCGGCTTATGATACAATGTTCTATTCCTATGATGAGATCAAGCGACTTCCGGTACAGATTATCGGCAAGGTCGTGGAGCTGCGCGCTAAGTTTTAATACTGACCCAAACATATAGAAATATATAAATGCCAGACTGGCGATTGGAGGAACAC
The DNA here is from genome assembly GCA_034927465.1 of Lawsonibacter sp. Classification (GTDB taxonomy): domain Bacteria; phylum Bacillota; class Clostridia; order Oscillospirales; family Oscillospiraceae; genus Lawsonibacter. The sequence continues at coordinate 4,132 of JAYFPV010000059.1, read as the reverse complement.
TATGGGCTTTCGTTCCCAGCGCAATCCCCTATCATCACCGAGTTGGCTTTAGACAGTACCCAAGCTGTCCAAATTGATATGGCGGAAACCCGGGAAATCCCGATCCAAGTAACGGACATCAAAGCGGATACCTCGACCGTCCAGGGAACAAGCATGAATAGCGGTGTCGCCACCTTTGCTGTTACTCAGACCGCTGACGGCCTGGTCGGCGTGATTACCCCCGTCTCCGAGGGAGAGGCCGATCTTTATGTATCGTCTGGGGAGATCAGCAGCCCAAGTATCCACGTTACAGTGACAGACTCTGCGCGTATCGCCGCTGAAGAAGCCGCTGCCAAACAGGCGGAAGAGGCCGCGGCAGCCAAGCAAGCAACTGCCGGAACTGACACTGCGAAGGAAGAAAAGGTGTGGATTCCCCAAAGTGGGTCCAAGTACCACAGTAACTCAAGCTGCAGTAACATGGTAGACCCGACGCAGGTCCCCCTGGATACTGCCATCGCAAGAGGATATACCCCCTGTAAGCGGTGCCATTAACCACAAAAACACCGCCTACGGATGGGCGGTATTTTTACCACATCTTTAATTACTGAGTTTTTTTCAGTTTCTGAACCTCTTCACTAATCTGCCGGACGACGGTCTTTAAAAACTTCACCTCGTCCTCCAGATCGTCCACCCTGGAACGAGGAACCAGCATGTCCCGAATTTCCTGCTGCCCCTCGGCCAAGAGGTTAAACTGCTTCGAAAATTGTGCGTCCATCGGTGCCACGGTATTCTTAGCAATCCGCTGTTCCATAGCCTCTAACTTTGCATCGGTGCGCTGCTCCATGGCTTCCAGCTTTGCGTCATTGCGCTGCTCCATGGCGCTCAATAATTCCCGAATGGCCTGCAAATCTTTTTCATCCAGCATATTCTGCACCTCGTTGAGAAAACTCTTTGTTGCTATAATCCGGGCCAGACGGTCACGCCGTCAAGTAAGAAACATGCCAAAAAAACGCCGGACTTTCTGGCGAATTTCCAAACGGGAGGTGTCCTCATGCCCAACCTGTACGCTATCTATCTCCGCAAGTCTCGGGCTGACCGGGACGCCGAAGCCAACGGCGAAGGCGACACGCTGCTCCGGCATCGCACCGCTCTGCTGGCCCTGGCCAAGAAGATGAATCTGACCATTCACAGCATCTATGAGGAGGTCGTATCCGGCGAGAGCATTGCCAATCGACCAGAGATGCAGAAGCTGCTCTCTGAGGTGGAAAGCGGCATCCTGGACGGTGTCCTGGTCATGGAAGTTGAGCGTCTGGCCCGTGGAAACACCAGGGACCAAGGTATTGTGGCGGAGACCTTCCAATATTCGAGTACCAAGATCATCACGCCACTTAAAACCTATGACCCCTCTGACGAGTCCGACCAGGAGTATTTTGAGTTTGGCCTGTTTATGTCTCGGCGCGAATACAAAACCATCAACCGCCGTCTCCAGCGGGGCCGCATGGCCTCCCTCCAGGAGGGGAAATACATCGCCGGGGCGGCTCCCTATGGATACAAACGCATCAAAGTAAAGGGTGGGAAAGGGTATACTCTTGCCATCGATGAGGAGAAGGCCGTCGTGGTGCAGCACATCTACGAGCTGTATGTCAACGGCCTACTCCAGCCGGACGGGAGCCTGAAGCGCGTGGGCGGCAGCATCATCGCCCGCCAGCTGGATCTGGAGGGCGTCCTCTCCCCTTCCGGCGGTCGCTGGGCCCCCTACACTGTGCGCGACATCCTGAGCAATCCCACCTATTCCGGATATGTGCGGTGGTCCTGGCGTCCCACCGTCCGCAAGGTGGTGGACGGGGTTCTGGTGGAAACCCGCCCGGTCAACGCATCCATGCCACTAGTGGAAGGGTTGCACCCTCCTATCATCAGCCGGGAGCTGTGGAACCGTGCCCAGGGCATCCGGACCACCCGCGCCTATTTGCCTATCCCGGGAAATAAAACCGTTGTAAACCCACTGGCCGGTCTGGTCTATTGTGACATGTGCGGCCGCAGCTTGGTACGTCTGAAGGGCCATCGCGGCAATGCGCGGGATATGCTGATGTGCCCCAACAAAGATTGCCGCTGCAAAGGCAGTACCGTTGAGGACGTGGAAGCGGCCTTGCTCAACAGCCTGCGGCTCTGGCTGACGGAATACAAATTGAAGGTGCTCCCATCCAAAAAGGCAGCGAAACAAGCCGACTCCGCCCCGCTTGAAAAGGCGCTGGATGCACTGGCCCGGGAACGGGATACGCTGCTGGCTCAGAAAGGGCGCCTGTACGATTTGCTGGAACAGGGCGTGTATTCCATCGACGTGTTCACCCAGCGCCAGAACGAGCTCGCAAACCGCATTGCAGAGCTGGAAGATACGGCCACAAAAACCGAAAATCAGCTTGAGACCCAGCGGCAGCTCGTCTCTATGCGCCTCAGTGTAATCCCCCGGATCGAGCGCCTGCTGGACGTCTATGGACAGCTGGACACCCCGCAGGAGAAAAACGACATGCTGAAGGCCTGCCTGAAGAAGGTAATCTACTCCAAAACTGCCGGCGGCCGGTACACCGAAAGCAATATGACGCTGAAACTCTACCCCAAAGCAGTATCACCCATATCTTAGGTGATGATATACATATGGACCGCCCATGGCGGTTGCTCCTATCCGTAATGTGCGTCAGGTTTTGGACTACGCGCTTACCGAAATGCCACCGGAAAAAATTTACTTGGGCATCCCAAATTACGGCTACAGCTGGTCACTGCCCTATCACCCGGGTACCAGGGCCATTTCCATCTCCAACCAATATGCCGTGGAGCTGGCCGCCAAACACTATGTCACCATTCGTTATGACGAAGCGGCCCAGTCTCCCTGGTTCCGCTATGTGGACGAAAACGGTCAGGAGCACGAGGTGTGGTTTGAGGATGCCAGGAGCATCCGTGCAAAACTGGAATTGGCCAGCAGCCATAGCCTGTATGGCATCGGCTACTGGAATTTGATGCGGCCATTCCCCCAAAACTGGATGATTTTGAATGCTCTGTACCACATCCGGGAAGAACTTTCCTGACAGGTCTGGTGTTTTTTATCTTTTTGTAGTAAAATGTGGAGCGGTTCACAGTGGTCTGCTGTGAGCCGCTCTGATTCATACAAAGGAGGACACGATTATGTCGATTGCTGTTGGACTGAAGGGGCGGGCCGAAGCTGTGGTGACTGAACAAAACACCGCCATTTCCGCCGGTTCCGGTACGCTGCCGGTTTTTGCCACCCCCTGGATGTGCGCCCTGATGGAACAGGCCGCCTGGACCGCCATTGCCCCTGTTCTGGCCGAGGGGGAGAGCACCGTTGGCACAAGACTGAGCATCTCTCATTCCTCTGCCACTCCCGTTGGTTTAAAGGTGTGGGCAGAAAGCGAAGTTACGCTGGTGGATGGCAAGCGCGTGGAACTGAAAGTAGCCGCCTATGATGAAACGGGGCTGATCGGCAAAGGAACACATGAGCGCTTTCTCGTCACAAATGAGCGGTTCTTGGCCAAAGCCACCCGGAAACTGGAGGGCTAAATCGTGTCGATTGAAAGAGTTCGTTCCTATTTCCACACAATTGGTCGGGAACACGATGTCCTGGAATTTCCCGTGTCCAGCGCCACGGTGGAACTGGCTGCCCAGGCCGCAGGAGTTATCCCTGCCAGAATCGCCAAGACGCTGTCATTTCTGGTGGAAGACGGCTGTGTCCTTGTGGTCGCCGCCGGCGATGCCAAAATTGACAATTCAAAATATAAAGCGATGTTTCACACCAAGGCCAAAATGCTGACCGCAGAGCAAGTTTCTCAATTTACAGGGCATGCCGTCGGCGGCGTCTGCCCCTTTGCCAACCCAGATGGGGTGAGAACCTATTTAGACGTGTCCTTGAAACGATTTGATACGGTCTTTCCGGCAGCAGGCAGCTCCAATTCCGCCATTGAGCTAACCTGTCAGGAGTTAGAGGAGTATTCTAACAGCCTTGGCTGGATCGATGTCTGCAAAGATTGGCAGGAAGCTTGATGAACTGCGCAGGATCAAACCCAATAGCCGGGCTCTGGTTGCACCAGAGCCCGGCTTTATTTTATAACTCAATGACCTGGGAGGCAATTTTCTCCCGAAACAC
>JAYFPV010000283.1:0-4382 GCA_034927465.1 Lawsonibacter sp. | reverse complement strand
CTTGACGCTCTTGATCTTCTTGGAAATGTCTTTGGCGTACATATCGTTCATGATCGCCCGAAAGGGGGTGATATCGTTGGCAGTGGAATCCACTCCTGTGTCGATACCGTCCAGCAGGGAAAGATACCGCACCCGTTTTTCCGGAAAATACCGTTCCATGTAATGGCCGGTTAGGATGTAGTCGCGCCCCAGGCGGGACAGGTCTTTGGTGATGACCATATTGACTTTCTTTGCCTCAATATCGCAGATCATCCGCTGAAAACCGGGACGATCAAAATTCGTGCCGCTCCAGCCGTCGTCGACGTAAGTGTCATAAACTGACAGTCGATGCGCGTTTGTGAATTCCTCCAGCAGGTATTTTTGATTGGTGACGCTCTCGGACGGTCCTTCGTTCTCATCCTCCTTTGAAAGCCGAATGTATAGGGCGGCACGATACTCCGCAGGGTCACGGATGCCCCAGTACATGATACGCCTCCCAAGCCAAGGCGCCGACCTTTCTGTTCACAGCTCCCCTCCGACCATCTTTGTCTCCAAGCTGCGGTTTAGATACAGCTGGAAGGATTGGCGCAATATCTGCCGCACGTCTGTCTCCTTGTCCGGAACGAAACACCGAACCACCACTGCCGTTTTGTTCAAACAAACCTCTCCCTTCATTTGCTTTGCTAGAGGATATGCGGCAAGGCAGTGCTTTTTTCCAATATTTCAGAAAAAGAAGGCCGAGCCATGAATTGGCTCGGCCTTTGAGCGGATACACCGCTGCATATTGTTTCCACAGTTTCATCAGCAAATGGACAGCAGCCCCAGCTTTCGCAGGGTTAGCGTATTGGCCCCGATGTAGTCCGTTCCATTGATGGTCGTCACGGCCCGAATATAAAATGACAGACTGGCATCCGAACTGCCGGCAAATGCGTCAAGCACCTGATCCGGAAGGTATAGTTTATACAAAATACCACTGCGCAGGCCAGCGTCAGAAACGGCGGTCTGCGTCCCGCTGTCATCGACTCGATAGAGCTGAATCCCATCAAGCTTGGTAGCCTTGACGGTACGATCTTCAATGGTAACGTCGCTGCCGCTGTCATTTGCATAATAGAACTCCACGGAGGTGGTTTTCCCAGCGGCCAAGTTGGGATCAGACAAGACGAAATAGGTCGCACGCTCCTCAGCTTGACTGTCACTTACCAAAATGCGCCCGGAATAGTCATCTTGTTGGGTGCTGGTGTACTCCGTGGACAGGAAGAACGAATTGATGTCGGTCCTGTTGGCCGCGGTAAAGTTGACGGTGGGCTGGACCGCACCAGCGCGGTAAGCCGCGATCATCGTATTGACAAACAGCTTCGCTTCATCCTGGGTCACTGCACCGGGAAGATGTCCTGCTCCAGAATAGGTGACATTTCCCCGGTTATAGATGTAATAATTGTTGATCACATCGTGTTTCATTGCGTCAAACCGGCTGCCTGACAGACAATACCATACCACAATATCGTCAGAGTTCATGTTCAGCTGGTAGTACTGCTCGTGGGTTGTACCAACAGAGAGTGACGACGTGCGGGTTCCGCCAAAATCCACCGAATTCAAAACATAAGGGAAGGTGGTAATCTGCCCCTGGTTGACCTGGGAGACCGTGGAGACCGTTGTCGAGCTTTCCCCGGAATAGCTGGCAATTGTACTCAGGGGCATCTGCTGGCTGCGGTCGTTGGAATAGCGCAGCATCGTAAGCGCGGAATAGCCCTGGGTTTCCAAAACCGTATCGGCTCGCCCACCGTCCGGCTCATAAGCGATCGAATATCCCTTTCCGGTAAGCGTAGCTGCCAGGGTGCTGTCAAATCCGGCGTAGGCATTTGCAATTGGCCCGCTTCCAGGCTTGGTGTTGATGGGAGAATATTTAGTCACCCCGTAGGTTGGATCGGTCACACCATACCGATCCAAGCCCACCGCGCTTCGGATCACGGAATTGAAGTAATAGCCCCAATACCACTGCCCACTGTACATGCTGAGGTAGCGACTCTCGTATGGCAGATTGATAAAAGAAGTGGTATCGTGAGTAAACAGAACCGCCTTATTTCCGGCAATGTACTGGACCACGGCCTTTGCCACCGTTTCTGACAAACCGTTCCCCGTTTCGCCGTATCCATACCCGTCTCCGAATCCTAAGATCAGCATGTTAAAACTGTTCAGGTAATGATAAAGTTCATCCTGGGTGTCCAATTTTCCGTTATGATTGGTGTCAAATGCACTTTCGCTGCTGTTCAGCGTCCATCCAGAGCCGTTGAGCTGACTAACGGTTCGGGTGGTAATCTGAATATTATAAACTCCGTTGTTGCGCAGCTGCTGAAACAATTGTCCGTACATGGAACTGGGGTCCTGGTTTTGCGCCTCCAGAGAAAAGCGGGTTCCGCCGCCGCCGGAATAAGAGGAAATCTGCAAGATATTCAGGGTCAGCATGTCCGGCTTAATGTACGTGTACCCAACCTCCGAAGCATGGATCTGCTCGGCCCCAACCTTTACAACTTCCAGCTTCCATGGAATGATACCGCTGAAATTGTTGGGCAGCGTCCGGCTCACCGTATACTGCACCACCCCGGACGCGGTACTTGCCATCAGAGCATCCGCATCCACCTGCTTCCCGTTGGAGGTAATGGTTAAGTCGGTCAGTTCTTCGCCGTCTACATAGCGGCCATCCGCGTTTTGATCCAGGTAAAGCTTGCAGGCATAGCGGGTGGCGGTGGGCGTGCTGTCCGTGGGGTTCAAAATCCGGAACGAATAGGTCAGCGTCTGCCCGGTGACCAGGCTGCTGGACATCGTTCCGCTGTAGTCCTCCGGCTTGTTGCTGAACTCAATGCTGGGTTTGGAAAGGTTCAGATACTTCAATACCGTTTCCCGTTGTTCCATAGCCTCCGACGCCGGCATAACGTTTTGTTTGGGCAAGATCCCGCTCAGCGTCGTGTACAGAATGGAGCTGTTGTCCACGCGATCCGAGTTGATGGTAGAGGCCACCGCAGCCCGCGCTGGAATGATGGCCCTGGTCCCGCCGCCCTGTACGATAGCAATCAGGCCGGAAGTTACTGTGAAGGTACTGCTTCGGGCACTGTCATCCATCGTGGCAGTGGCCGCTCTGCAATAGTAACTTCCCTCTTCCACCCAAGGAGTCTGAAAACTGGAAGTCAAATAGTTGTAGTTTGGCCCGTACCAGGCATAATACATGGTGCTGGAAAAGGTTGCCGGGGTAATCTCTGCATTGGCGGTAAACGTTACGCCATTGCTCCCGGTTTCATAAGAAGCCCCCAGTGTAAGGGTCGCGACCGTGGTGGCATAGGTACCCGAAAAGTCCGATTTTAAATACGAACTGCCATTTCGTTTGATTTGCTGGCTGTAATAATTAGCTCCTCCGATGTTTACCCGGCACATAAAATAATAGTTGCTGTTGCTGAAGTAATAGTAGTATGAGTTTGTACCCCCGATCGCCTGCCACGTTCCGCCGGAGGACGTCCGGTAATACCACTGATAACTGGACACAGATCCACCAGATACATCTACATAGTAATAAGAACCGCTTCTGTTGATATTAATCGGATAAAACCCAACGGGCTGGGCCGCGCCTGAGTCCTCTGAGACACGATAGCTGTCTTTTTGTACCGTGACGTAGTTGCTTAAGGCAATGTAGGGAGTTGACTCAAACAGGAGTACAACCTCGCAGTAATAGTTGCCCGGAGTTGTGGGGACATACGTCGACCCTGTGGCGCCGGAAATGGAGTAACTTGAGCCACCGCTTGGCGTTCCGCTGTACCACTGATAGCTGTACTCCGCCTCAGGGATGGAGCTGGTCAGCCTTGGTACGGCAGTCAAAGTAATCGTTCCACCGCTGGAAGCTGAGGTTACCTGGGCGGTAAATGCCGACTCCTGCGTCGCGGCGCTGCCGTCGTTGACCAGATTGCTGGCCAAAATCACTGGAAATCCAGACGCGGCAAAGTTCTCCAGCTGTGTTTTCTTAGTTGCAGTAATATCGTTCCCGGAAAACCGATAGGAGCGCGGGGCCGACGTATTAATATTTCCATTGGAATAGTAATCCCGGTCCAGCAACCCAACCAGTCGGAGATTGCTGTTATAGATATCCCCGATGTTGGTATACAGCATCCCGTCCAGGTCTGGGTCGTTGTAATTCGGCCAGCCTCCGCTCAGGTAAAAGCCACTCGTGCTATCTCCCAGATAGACAAAGTCATAGTTCTCATTGATGTCGTTAATTTGTCCGATAAACTCTGATGTAGACATAGTCGTAATGTTGATGTCAGCCGTGCTGTCAAACGTATTCTCCGGCAGCCAGCGAAACACATTGTAGGGCGAATTGTAATTTGAGGCGCCGGTGTTCATTACCTTAATCAGTTGGG
>JAYFPV010000482.1:0-23812 GCA_034927465.1 Lawsonibacter sp. | reverse complement strand
AGATACTCCAAAAGGCCGCCAAGGAAAAAGGTTATACGGACACCTTGTTTTTCGTGGATGACGGCATCACGGGTACGACCATGAAACGCCCCGGTTATCAGAAGATGATACAGGCAATTGAGGCGGGCTACATTTCGGCGGTGTTCGTGAAAGACCTTTCCCGGCTGGGGCGCAATTACATTGAGGTCGGCAGGCTGACCGAGGAATTTTTCCCGCAGTACGATGTCCGCTTGATTGCCGTTTCGGACGGCGTGGATAGTGACGAGGGCGAAAATGATTTTACTCCGTTCAAAAACATCATGAACGAGTATTACGCCAAAGACATTTCCAAAAAGCGCCGCATTGTCAATAAGATGAAAGGCAACTCCGGCGTTCCACTCTCCCAGCCGCCTTATGGGTATCTTAAAAACCCGGACGATCCCCGATTTTGGATAGTAGACCCAGAGGCCGCCGAAAATGTGCGCCGCATCTATCACATGGCACTGGAGGGTTATGGCCTTGCGGAAACCGCTGCCGTGCTAGAACAGGACGGGATTTATAATCCCACCTACTACTGGCGCAGCAAGGGAACCAACCGCAGCGGCTCAAAAAGCACGCTGGAGCCTACCAAGTGGGGGCATACCACCGTCAAGAAAATTCTTGGCTTGCAGGAATACTGCGGTGATGTCATCAACTTCAAAAGCTACTCCAAGTCCTACAAGATGAAGCGCCGCATTGAAAACCCGGAGGAAAACCGGGCGATCTTCCTCAATGTGCATGATGCCATCATTGACCGCCCCACATGGGAAAAGGTGCAAGCGCTCAAAAGCGGCACACGGCGTAAAAGGCCGTCCGTCTCGCAGGAGCCCAGCGTGTTCTCTGGTTTGCTGAAATGCCCCGAGTGCGGCGGCAATCTCAATTTCCATTTCAACCAGGGCAATCACGACATCAAGTTTTTCAGTTGCCAAAACCACAATTCCGGGCTTCGTAAATGCTCCGCTACCCATTATATCCGGCTGGACTTTCTGGAGCAGGTGGTGCTGTATGAGGTCAACCGTCTGGCCTGCTTCGCCAATGAGTATGAGGGCGACTTTATCAAGGCCATGATGGGGCGCTCCGCAAACCTCGTTGAAAACGACCGAGCCAGGAAACAGCGGGAGCTGGATGGCCTGCTGGCCCGTGACAAAGAATTGGATGTTCTCTTTGAAAAGCTCTACGAGGATAACGTGTCCGGCAAAATTGACGATGCCCGCTTTTCCAAAATGTCCAAACGGTACGAACAGGAACAGGGCGAGAACGCCGCCAAGGTCAAGGCGCTCAAGCTGGAGCTGAAAAAGACCGAGGGCAAGCGGATGGATGTTGACCAATTTCTTGAAAGTGTCCAGCGGTACACCAACGCCGCAAAGGTCACAAAGCGCATGGTGACGGAGCTGATTGAACACATTGAAGTGTACCATGCCGAAAAGGACGAGGACGGCGTTGCCACCCAGCGGGTCACAATTTTCTATAACTGCATCGGCGCGTTTGATGTGCCGGATCGTCGCAAAATCCCCGAGGCCGACATCCTTATGGAAACAAGGAAGGGCGTAGCTGTCAACTACGCCCCGGCACAAACCGCTTGATTGAATTCTGTGTATAAAAAAGCGGAGTGTCCTTAATAAGATCCTCAGATCCTATAAGGACACTCCGCATGGTCCGAGTGACTGGATTCGAACCAGCGGCCTCTTGAACCCCATTCAAGCGCGATACCAAACTTCGCCACACCCGGAGATTGCCGGAAGAACCTTTAGAAAACGTTCCAGACAGCTTAAGTATAGTAGCATATTAGGAAAAAAAAAGCAAGCCTTTTTTTGATTTTTTTTGGTTTTTTAGGGGCGCAAAAGACGGTTTATCACAGCAAGCTCAAGAGACAGGGGAGAAGGACAGGCGGATCCTAGAAGAGTGCTGAAAATGGTAGTTTATGGCTGCTTTCGACCGGAAGCGCTGAGGAGATTCATCTCCTCGCGGTATTTGGCTACCGTGCGGCGGGAGATGGGGCAGTTTTCCCGGGCCATGCGCTCACAAAGCTTCTGATCAGACAGCGGACGGGTCTTATCCTCCGCGTCGATCAAGCGCCGGAGCAGCATCCTGGCCGCGGTGCCGCCCAGTCCACCCTCCGTTTCTTCCGCTGTGGCGGGGCGGGAGAAGAAATACTTCCTTGGGTAGACGCCGTGGACGCATTGCAGGTATTTTTCGCGTACGGTTCGGCTGATGGTAGACTCGTGAACCTCTAATTGCTGGGCAACGTCAGCCATGCGAAGGGGGAGAAGAGCACGCGGACCGTGGCGGAAGAACTCGCTTTGACGGTCGGCGATGACCTGAGAGCAGCGCTGCAGGGTGCTCTCTCGCTGGCCAATGGACCACAGGACGTTTTGCGCCTGGCGAAGCTTGGAGGAGAGGTATTCTTTCACTTCCCGGTCATCCGATTTGGATAGTAAATTGAGATAATAGCCATTGATGTGAAAAATGGGCCGTTCGCCGCGGCGGGTGCGGGCAAGAAAGCGGCCTGACTCCTCCGTAACAAAGACATCCGGCAGAATGTACGGTACCTGCTCGGCCCGCTGGAAGACAGCGCCGGGCCGGGGCTCCAGCTCCTGAATGATACGCTCGGCGGCCTGAACCTCTTCCACCGAAATGCCAAGTTGAGCGGCGATGGCCCGATAATGCCGTTTGGCCAGCAGATCCAAGTAATTCTGAGCGATTGCAAGAGCGGACCCGCCCGCATGAATCCGGCCCAGCTGTAGGGACAGACACTGAGACAAATCTCTTGCCCCCACACCTGCCGGTTCTAAAGAGTGTAAGATAGTCAGGCATTCCTTCAATTGGGCAGCGGGAATGCCAAAGTTATGCGACAGGTCCTCAAGGGAAGTGCGCAAATAGCCATCGTCGTCCAGACAGGCGGCCAAATATCGGGTGGCCTGTGCGGTATCCTCGCTTAAGTTCAACTGATAAATCTGTCGTGACAAGAAGCGGAACAAGGTCTCCTCCAAGCCGCCTTCGGTCCCAATCAGCGCCAGTGGGTCCAACTCATCCTCGCCAATTTGCTGATAGAAGCGGTTCTGGCGGTCATTTTCTTCCAACCAGCGCAATTTGCACAGCAGGTCGTTTTCGGGAGGATTTTCAGGGGTGGATAAGGGCTCGTCAGGTTCGACCAGAGGATTGTCCAGTGCCAACTCCCGGACGTAAGCGTCCAGCTCCAAAGTGCTTAGCTGGAGCATCTCGACACTTTGCAGCTGCTGTTGACTGAGTTTTTGAACTTGAGTCTGAACCAGCTTCACCGAACTCACCCCATTCTAAATCAAATCAAAAGAAGTGTATCCCAGGGGGACCCAAAAGTCAAGAGACGCGCCTTGCAAAGTAAACGGGGGGCGGCCAAACCGGCCGCCCCCCGTCTGATTATATTCTTTACAAGAGGCTTAAAACTGACGCACAAACATATCGCTGTGAGCAAGGAAATCGTCTACCGTCTCAAAGCCGAGTCGCAGGAGCAGCTCAATCACATATGGATTGTCCAGCGGAGTGGGGTAGTCCGATTCATCCCCGTATCGATCGACGTTCTGTCGGCCCTCCTGGGGGTGTCGGATTGCTTTTGGCCCGCCGACACAGCCGCCGAGGCAGCCCATGCCCTCAAAAAAATTTGCAGAACAATCTCCTTTTTGAAGCGCCTCAATCATGGCTTTACAGGCCGGAATCCCATCGGCCTGCTGGGTGCGGACCTGAATCGGACGTTCCGGGTGAAGGCGGGCCACGGTGGCTTGCACGGCCTCGCTGACCCCGCCGCTGCGGGCATAGATGCGACCGGCACGGGAGGAATGGCCTTTTTCGGAGTCTTTCAGAGCTTCCGGATGGATGTCGGCGGCCTGAAACACATCTCGTATCTCCTGAAAGGTCAGGACGAAATCCACCGCCCCAGCCAGATCAGGTGCTCTTGCCTCGGACTTTTTTGCCAGACAGGGGCCAATAAAAATAGTTAGAGCATCGGGGTGAAGGGCCTTTACGGTCCGTCCCGCCGCAATCATGGGTGACACCGCGCCGGGCACGTGGGGCATGAGCTGACGATACACTTTTTGGAGCATGGCAATCCAGACCGGACAGCAGCAGCTGGTCAATTGAAAATCCTCTTCCGTGTTGATGTTGTGGTCGAATTCCAACGCTTCCTTTAATGTCAGAATATCAGCGAACAGCGCTACTTCCACCATGCCGGTGAAGCCAAGGGACTTAAACGCGGAGCGCAACTGGCCGGGGGTCACATCCGGAGAAAATTGGCCATGGAAGGCCGGAGCAATCAATGCGTAGACGGGTCCATTGGCGTGCTTGACAGCGTCCAGAGCGGGGAGAATATCCCGGCTGGCGGTAAGCGTGCCGGACTGGCAGGCATCCAAACAGGAACTGCAGCCGGAGCAGAGAGAGGAGTCGATGGCAATTGATCCGTCTTCCTTGCGTACGATGGCTTGAAATAAGCAGGCGGCAGCACATGGGGGCTCTTTCTCCTGACAGTGACAGGAAGAAAGTGCCCAGACAGGGGCATAGCGGTGGGGGTTGAGTAGACAGTCCAGCTGCTGAGAATCCGCTTCGGGAATCTCCTGCGGAAGCGGTTTTCCATAAACTGCCTGCCGGACCAGGTCATGGTAAAGGTCGTCAAATGTCATAACGGCGCCCCTCCTTTTCTCTTTTGCGTATCTTCAGTATGTCCGAGCAAACAGAGATTCAGACGAAACGAGAAAAATTAAAATGGGCCGGCTCGTTTCGCGAGCCAGCCCAAAGACGCAAAAATCAACGTTTTTTTAGGTAACAGAACCACATCAACCATCCCAAAGCTGCGCCGCCCAGAATGTTGCCCAAGGTGACGGGGAGCAAGTTGCCCACCAGAAAACGGGAGATGGTTAATCCGGACAAATCCAGACCGGCCTGAGCGGCCAGCTGGGCATAAGCCGGAACCGCCTTAGCCATCAGACCGGCGGAAATGTAATACATGTTGGCCACACAGTGCTCAAAGCCGCAGAGAACGAAGTAGCAAACAGGCAGAAAGGCCCCCAGGATACGGCCTGTCGTGTCCTGGGCGGACATGGCCATCAGGACGCCGAGACAGACCAGCAGATTGCATAAGATGCCAAGGACGACTCCATTCTGAAAGGGAATCGCGCACTTCGCGGCGGCCACCTTCATGGTGTAAACGGCCAAGTCTCCATGTGAGTAATTCAGCTGTCCAAACCAGGCGCACCCGGCTGCCACAAGCAGAGCTCCGACAAAATTGGACAGATAAACAATACCCCAGTTGCGGAGCATTTGAGACAATGAGCATCGCTTGTCCAGCACGGAGATAGCAATCAGGCAGTTTCCGGTAAACAATTCTGCCCCCATCACCACGACAATGCCAAGCCCAAAGGGGAAGAGCAAGCCGCAGACGGTACGGGCAGTCCAGACGTCCTGAATCCCATATGCGGCTGTGTTAGTGGCGGCGCTGCCCAGAGCAATCAGGGATCCGGCCAGTATACCGAGCACAATCATAATGGGAACGGGGCGCTTCGACTTAACAACGCCGGCATCGGCATAGCGGGCGGCGATCTCAGCGGGGGAGAAGGAGTCCATGCGATGATTCATCCTTTCCATATCTCTTTTTCCAGGATCAAAAAAGTTGATGCGACGAGATGGCGGTCCATTGTGGTAGAGAATAGGATAACAGCAACCAAAATGAAATGCCATTCTTTAGATAAGGCTGCCCCGCTTAATGACAGTTTTGGCCAGATTGCTGCCCAGACGATAGCAAATGTAGTCCAGGTCGGGGGCATCCCAGATAACCAGGTCGCCCAGTTTGCCCACTTCTACCGATCCGACCTGATTTGCCATGCCGATGGCGGCGGCGGCGTTGAGGGTAACCGCAGTGAGCACTTCCTCAGGCGTGAGACGGTATTTCAGACAGCCCAGGTTCATGACAAACTGAAGGTTCAGGCAGGGGCAGGAACCGGGGTTGAAGTCGGATGCCATGGCCACCGGCACGCCGGCGTTCACCATGTCACGGGCAGGCGCAAAGGTGGATCCCAGATAGAAGCTGGTGGCGGGGAGCAGACAGGCTACCGTGCCGCCCTTTGCCATGCTGGCAATTCCCTCGGGCGGGCAGACAATCAGATGTTCGGCAGAAATGGCGCCGATCTCGCCTGCCAGCTGAGAGCCGCCGATGGGGTCGATTTCGTCGGCATGGATTTTGGGAGTCAAGCCGTGCCGCTTGGCACACCCCAAAATGGTCCGGCTTTCCTCGGCGGTGAAGACCCCGGTTTCACAGAACACATCGCAGTATTTGGCCAGCTTCTGCTCGGCCACGGCGGGGATCATCTCTTCGCACAACAGACGGAGGAAGCCTTCCCGATTTTTCTTATACTCAGTTGGGAGCGCGTGAGCGCCCAGGAAGGTGGCGACCAAGTCGATGGGGTGACGTTGGTTCAAATCACGAATGGCACGCAGCTGCTTCAACTCATGCTCCAGCGTCAGGCCGTAGCCGCTCTTGGCCTCGCAGGTAGTGGTGCCGAATCGGAGCATTTCGTCCAAAGCCAGGGCGGCCTTATCGGCCAGCTCTTCTTCGGTAGCGGCCCGAGTGCTTGTGACGGTGGACAAGATGCCGCCGCCCTGGGCCAGAATTTCAAGGTAAGTGACTCCGTGGAGCTTCAGCCCGAGTTCATTTTGACGCCAGCCTCCGAATACCAAATGGGTATGGGCATCCACAAGACCGGGGGTGACCAGCTTTCCGCCGGCGTCGACCAGCTGAGCTTCCCGGACAGAGGGGGGAGTACCGGTACCCACCTGAGCGATGAGGCCGTCTTCCACCAGAACCCATGCATTTTTCTGTGCCTGAATCTTGCCCTGTTCCGGACCTTTTTTCACGCCGTTGCCCAAAGGGGTGGCCAGTATGCCAATGTTGGTCAGCAATAATTTACTCATATACTCGCGTCCTTTCCAAAAGGAGGGGGCGCATACACGCCCCCTCCTTTTCCGTTTGTTTGACGAATTAGCCCTTCATGGACTTAACGGCCTTCTCTACGATCGAATCATCAGCCACATAAGGCAGAGTAATATGATCCTTAAACTGGTACATTTTGTTGTACTCAGCCGCAGTAGACAGAGCGTTCTCGTTCCGAGCCCAGGAGCGGCGGGCAACACCCACCATAACGTCCCAGGGAATAGACATCCGCAGGATATTGTCAACGCGCTCGGAGCCGTCCAGCACCATGCCGAAGCCGCCGTTGATAGACTTGCTGACACCAACGCCGCCGCCATTGTGCAGAGCAATCAGGCTCATGCCGCGGGCCGCGTTGCCGGCGTAGCACTGAGTGGCCATGTCTGCCATAATGTTAGAGCCGTCCTTGATGTTGGAGGTCTCACGGAATGGGGAGTCGGTTCCGCCGGTATCGTGGTGATCACGGCCCAGCATGACGGGGCCGATCTCACCGTTGCGGACCATCTCATTGAACTTCAGCGCGATGTTCATACGGCCCATGGCATCGGAGTACAGGATACGGCACTGGGTGCCAACTACCATTTTGTTTTTCTTGGCGTCGCGCAGCCAGACATAGTTGTCATGATCCTGATAGCGGCGGTTATGCGCTTTGATATAAGCGGCGGCCGCGATGTCGGTTTTGTCCAGATCCTCGGGGTTCCGGGACAGGCAGCACCAACGGAAGGGACCATAGCCGTAGTCGAACAGGGATGGGCCCAGGATGTCTTCCACATAGGAGGGGAAAACAAAGCCGTCCAGGTCGTTCTCGCCGTTCTTACAAACGGAGATGACACCGGCGTCATACACGGACTTGAGGAAGGCGTTGCCGTAGTCGAAGAAGTAGGTGCCCCGCTCATGGAACTTGCAGATCAGCTCATAGTGATGCTGCAGGGTCTTGTCAACCAGCTTGGCAAAGCCCGCGGGATCCTTGTCAAGCATCTCGGTGCGCTGCTCGAAGGTCAGACCCTGGGGGCAGTAGCCACCGTCGTAAGCCATGTGGCAGGAGGTCTGATCAGACATCAGGTCAACATGGACGTCCTTCTTGTACAGGTACTCCAGCAGGTCCACCACGTTGCCATGGTAGGCGATGGCACAGGGAGTCTTGTCAGCCATGTGCTTTTTGGCCATGGCCAGGGTTTCATCCAGGTTGTCGCTCTTCTCGCTGACCCAACCCTGAGTGTAACGGGTCATGATGCGGGACAGGTCAACCTCGGCGATGATGGAGACAGTACCGGCAATCTCAGCGGCCTTGCCCTGAGCGCCGGACATGCCGCCCAAGCCGGCGGACACGAACAGACGTCCGGCCAGGTTGCCGTCCTCGGGAATCCCCAGCTTCAGACGGCCAGCGCCCAGCAGAGTATTAAAGGTGCCGTGGACGATGCCCTGTGGGCCGATGTACATCCAGCCGCCAGCGGTCATCTGACCATAGTTAGCTACGCCCAAAGCGGCGGCACGGTTAAAGTTCTTCTGATCGTCATACATGCCGATCATCAGACCGTTGGAGATGATGCACCGGGGAGCGAGCTTGTGGGAATGGAACAGGCCCAGAGGATGACCGGACATAACCACCAGGGTCTGCTCGTCAGTCATCACTTCCAGATACTTCTTGATCAGGCGGTACTGCATCCAGTTCTGGCAGACCTGACCGGCCTCGCCGTAGGTGACTAACTCGTAGGGATACAGGGCTACGTCAAAGTCCAGGTTGTTTTCGATCATGACCTGGAAGGCTTTAGCCTCGGTACAATTGCCCCGGTACTCCTCGATGGGCTTGCCGTACAGCTTGCCTGCGGGACGGAAGCGGTAGCCGTAAATGCGGCCGTGCTCCTCCAGCTCCTGGGCAAACTCTTTGGCCATCTGCTCGTGATGGTCGGGGTGGATATAGCGCAGGGCATTCTTGATGGCCAGAGCCTTGTCCGCTTCGGACAGATGAGACTCACGGCGAGGTGCGCGGCGATAGCCAGCCTCAAAGGCAGGGTACTCCGGCAGCTCGTAGTCCAGCTTGATGGTCATCGCATCGTTTACTGTCATCTTAGTTCCCTCTTTCTGTTCAAAATTGTGAAAAGCGCCAGTTGTTGTCTCGAAACTTCTTTTCCTATGGTTACATTCTAACAGATAACCGCTATAAAGAAAAGAACTTGTATTATATATTTGACATATAGAAAAAGTATGGACAACAATTGGTGTGACACGGTTAGGAAAGGGAAACAACCTTGATCTCAGACGGCGGAGAGCGACGTTTGAAATAGGAAACAAGAAACGTTTTGAACGTTATATTCCCTGAAACATCACAAGAAAAGCGGCCAGCAGAGGAAGACAGGCGACCAGGACTGCACGGCAACCCAGAAAAGAGGAGATCAGACCGCAGGAAACAGCTCCGGCTACAAAGGAAAGAATCAGACTGTAATAGAGCATTGCTTTGGAAGCAGAATGACTGCCGGGAGTCGTAAGGCAGCGGAACAGATGCTCAGTGCCGCTGCGCAGATTGCCGGTACACATGGTGGTGGCACAGCCGCAGCCATGAAATTGACGAAAGGATTCGATTTGAATGGCGCTGGTGAAAGAAATCAGCATATTGGACACGGAGTCCAATGGCCCGGAGGGAATCAATGCCACTACAACCAGTACCAGACATTCTGTGAGCAGAATGGGCTGGCGCCAATGGAGCCTTCCGGCATTGGGGCCCATCCACCGGCGGAGTAGCTCCGTTGCCAGCACCCCGGCTGCAAAGGAAAGAATGGGCAGCAGATAGTGCAGAATTCCAGCCCAATTTTGTTGGGCCAGCTGAAGCCCAAGTAAGACGAGATTGCCGGTTTCGGCGGTGGCAAATACCTGCCCGCGGTTTAAATAGCTATACGAGTCCAGCATTCCACCGGCAAAGGCCAGCAGCAGACCAACGGGGATGGACTCCGACATCTGATTGTGTCTCATTGGAACACTCCTTACAAAAGTGCCGCCGCAAGCAAAATCGCTGTCACAAGAAAGAGCACTGGGCGGGGGAGAGAAAAGAAGGAGGGCACCGTCAAGCGGTGCCCTCGTATTTGATTACTCGGCCTTGGGGCCTGCTGCTACCACATCGGCGGACATGTGAGTATATTTCTTGAAGTTCTCCACGAAGGATTTGGCCAACTCCTTGGCCTTGGCCTCATATGCGGCCTTGTCCTCCCAGGTGCTGGCGGGGATCATAAGCTCGTCGGGTACGTTGGGGCAGGAGGTTGGGACGGAAACACCGAAGTAGGGGTCCGTCACAAACTCAGACTTCTGCAGCTCGCCGTTGAGGGCGGCGGTCACCATGGCCCGGGTGTAAGACAGCTTCATGCGTTTGCCGGTGCCGTTCCAGCCGGTGTTGACCAGGTAGACATTGGCGCCGGATTTTGCCACCTTTTCCGCCAGCATCTCGGCGTAAATGGAAGGATCCAGAGGCATAAAGGGGGCGCCGAAGCAGGTGGAGAAGGTGGGCACGGGTGAAGTGATGCCGCGCTCGGTTCCGGCCAGCTTTGAGGTAAAGCCGGACACAAAGTAGTACATGGCCTGTTTCTCATCCAGCTTGGAGATGGGAGGCAGTACGCCGTAAGCGTCGGCGGTCAGGAAAATGACGGTTTTTGGCGTGGAACCAATGCCAGGGATGGCTGCGTTTGGAATATAGTCCACGGGGTAGCCCACGCGAGTATTCTCGGTCAGGCTGTCGTTGAAGTAATCGGGGGTGCGGGTCGCCTCATCCATTACCACGTTCTCGACCAAAGAGCCAAACTTAATGGCACGGAAGATTTCGGGCTCGGTCTCCTCGGTGAGGTTGATACACTTGGCATAGCAGCCGCCCTCGAAGTTGAACACAGAGTCATCTGCCCATCCGTGCTCGTCATCTCCAATCAGCTTGCGATTGGGGTCGGCAGACAGCGTGGTCTTGCCGGTCCCAGACAGGCCGAAGAAGATGGCGGCATCGCCGGCCTCGCCGATGTTGGCGGAACAGTGCATGGGGAAGATGCCTTCCTTGGGCATCAGATAATTCATCACGGAGAAAACAGACTTCTTGATTTCACCGGCATACTGAGAACCGGCAATCAGGACCATCTTTTTCTCGTAATCGATCATAATGGCAGCCTCGGACTTCACATGATCCCGCTCGGGGATACATTTAAAGCCAGGGGCGGCAATCACAGTGAAATCAGGGGTGTAATGATTCAACTGCTCGTCCGTGGGCCGCAGTAGAAGCTGGTGAATAAACAGATTTTGAGAGGCCAGCTCGTTAATCACGCGGAATGCCTTGGTATACTTGGGATCGGCGCCGGCAAAACCATCAAAAATAAAAATTTCACGGTTTTGCAGATAGGCCACCATCTTCTCATACAGCGCGTCAAAAATCTCCTGCGTGGTGGGCACATTCACCTTGCCCCAGGCAATGTCATCATGAACGCCCTTGGAATCGACGATAAACTTGTCGTTCGGGGACCGGCCGGTGTACTTGCCGGTGTTGACGCACAAAGCGCCGGTAGAGTTCAGCTTGCCCTCGTCCCTCGCAAGGGCCTTCTCCACCAGCAAAGCGGGGGAGAGATTGCGATAGACGGCGCTGGGATTGATGATTCCCAAGGCCTCCAGACCATAGGTTTCCATGATAAGCTCCTCCTTAATGGTAATAGACATTTGACTCTATCCAAAGCAACGTGCCCGCCTGGATCCCATGGCCGGACATTCTGCCGGACAGAAAAAAGACCGCAGCCATGACATCGCTTCGACGGATATTTTACCCTATTCTGGATAGAAAGGCAATAGGTAAAGAGATGAAAAACATCAAAAGTCAGAAGAAACTGGAACGGATTTGTTTTGATAATTGCGCAAATTCTACAATACCAAGCCGCTCACCCCGGATATCTGCCGGAAGATCACAGCTTAAGATAATCCTTAATAAAGTTTCTTTGGGGATTTTTGAGCCGAAGGCGGAGCTTAATCCATTTAGGAGTGTTTTTCGCCGCTGAGCGAAGGCGGCTCGCACCACCGCAAAAAAGTGCTCCGGATCGTCAACTTCCTCCGGAGCGGGATGGCACACCATCCGAAGAACGGAGGAAGTTACCTTTGGTGCCGGAAGAAAGCACGTGGAGGGCACATCAAACAGAAGCTCCGGAGCGGTGTGGTACTGGCAATAAACCGAAAAAGCCCCATAGTCTGCCGTGCCGGGAGCGGCGCAGATCCGGCGGGCGACTTCCCGCTGGATCATCACCGTGATGGAGGAAAAGCACCCCGCCTCAATCAGGGCGGTGATAGCCGGGGTGGTGATGTTAGAGGGGAGATTGGCACAGGCGATGGGATCCAGTTGGGGAAATTTTTCTGCCGCCAGAGCGGCGATGTCGGTTTTTAGAATGTCCCCTGAAAGGATCTCTGCGTTTTCATGGCCGGCTAATGTCTCTTCCAAAATTGGAACAAGAGTCCGATCCAGTTCCACCGAAACCACCCGGTTGGCCAGCCGGGACAGTTCCAGCGTCAGCGGGCCGATGCCAGGCCCAATCTCCAGCACACCCTTACCGGGCCCGGCGCCCGAGGCTTTGGCAATCTCTTGCGGTACCCAGGACTCAATCAGAAAATTCTGCCCCATGGATTTCGAGAAACGGAAGCCGTGTCGGGCCAGCAGTGCTTTTATTTGGCTGATATCACATAGATCCATAATGTGCTCCTTCTTGACCTAGTTTCTTATCAATATAATCGGAAACGGGAGGCGCGTCAAGGGAAGAACGCACGGCTTTTTGGACGGACGGCAGGGCGGCAATTGAATTTTTCGTTTGCGGGAGATTCAGTGGGAGATGCGGGGATATTTCGCCCTGCAGGACGAGTACCTTTGCCAGCGTCGGCAAAGGTGCCAAACCGCCGCCGGAGCGGCGGAATTCGCTGCTTTCCCCCACATGCAGAAACGAAACGTTGCCTTCCGAAAGGCAGGCGCACACCATCCCATTGGGAAAGCATGCGCCTGGTTATCGCTTTTATGTGTACCATCGTCAATTTGCCTGGGGCAGAGTGACGGTGGCCTTGAATAGGTCGCCGTCTACGGTCAGGCCAAAGGTACCGCCCTGAAGTTCGGTGAGACTGCGGGCAATGGACAGACCGAGACCGGAGCCTTCGGTGGTGCGGGACTCATCCCCCTGGACAAAGCGCTCCAGCAGCCGCTCGGGAGAGACGTTTAACGCATCCCTGGAAATGTTTTTTACCGACAGAACGACGTGACCATGCCCGCGGCTCAAATCCAAGTAGATTCGAGTACCTTCCATGGCGTACTTGGCACAGTTGGACAGCAGATTGTCAATGACGCGCCAGAGATGCCGGCCATCGGCATAGACCCAGGTTTCCCCTTCCGGCAGAGAGGGAACTACCGTCAACGTTCGGGCTTCCAGTTTTTCTGCCCATTCCCCGAGAGCCTGATCAATGAGCTGAGCCATGCCGATCTTTTCCCGGTTGACGCTGAGAACGCCGGTGGAAGCCTTGCTGGCTTCTACCAGATCCTCGGTCAGTTTTTTCAGCCGCAGAGATTTTCGATCCAGTACTTCTATATACTCCTGGGCGGTTTTGTCAGTCTGCTGTGTGGTTTTTAAGAGATTTACATAATTTATAATGGAGGTGAGCGGGGTTTTCAGATCGTGGGATACATTTGTGATGAGTTCTGCCTTGAACCGCTCACTTTTCATTTTCTCATCCACTGCGCTGGACAGACCAACGGAGATGTTGTTCAGATCTTCTGCATAGGCCTTCAGGTCGTGAGGCATCCGAAGAGTGTCGATCTGATGGTTCAGATTGCCAGCGGCGATGGCCTGACTTCCGATACGGAGACGGCGGAAGCTCACAGTCCACCAGCACAGCAGAAACAGAACGGCTGCATGAACCAGAAGAAGAAGCAGTAAGCCAACGCTGTATCGAAGCTCCCAACTGAACAGCTCAAGCAGCAAATAGATCAGAAATCCGCTTACCACCCGCCAAGTCAAGGGGAGGTTGCGTATGAAGTCCCGGACCGTTCTCCAAAGAAACCTCAGCACCCGGAGGGCAAAGGTGGTTTGAATCAGCATGTGGGCTTTACACCGAACCACCAAAGTACGCAAAGTCAGGGTGACAACGCCCAGAAAGAGAGCGGACAAGGCGGAAGCGGCCGCCGCTGCCGGCAGCAGAAACTGCTCGGACTCTGGGGCCTGATTGTAAAAATATTGGGAAATGTATTCGCCCAAAGACATGGCGCCTGCAAAAAGAGCGGTTCCGGCCGTCATCATAATGATCAGATACAGATCAAAAAAAATTCGTTCCTGCCAAGTTAGAACGATGCCGTCCACGCCGGACTTGTGGCCGGCTGTCCACAACAGATAGCAGAGACAAGCCAGCGACAGAGCCAAAAACAGAAGCCCAAGGGTAGTCAAGAGGAGAAAGTGAGTTTGGCTGTATGTGTACTGCAGAGCCAAAGAGGAGAATTCGTCTTGGATGGAACCGTCGGTAACCTGCAGCGGGGCACCACACTCAATGACAAGGGTGGTTGGGGAGGAGGATTCCGACAGCTTGGCCTGAGAATCGGCATCGGAGGGCTGGATGGAAAACATTAGAGAGTTGGAATACTGGATGAAGTCGCTTGTGATCTCAGTTTCCCCAAGTTGAAAAGTGGCATACTGGACAGAATCGACTGTCTCCGGCAGAGATTCCCCATCCTTTAAATTGGAGTACAGCACCTCCTGCCCATCAGAAGACAAGACCTGAAACCGGAACCAGGTCACGGAGTCATCCATTCGGGTGCGCAAGGCCTGAACGCTGTCCTGAAGCTGCTGCTGCTCCATGTAAGTCAAGTCCTGGTTTTGCTCCAGCATCTGGGTGTTGGCAAAATAATCGGCCAGCATTGACTCACGATCCAAAAGCAGACTGTGGAAAGAATCGGTTTCCTGCCAGCTGTTTGTATCTGCGAAGGATAGAAAGGTCAACAGCTGAAAGAAGCACATCGCGCCGGAAAAGGTTGCGGTCAGAAAAAAAATGGTGGCCAAAATTTTACCTGCTGTGCTTTTTTGCAGTTTTCCCATCAAGCCCCCCCCTTTTCCATCTTGTAGCCCAGCCCCCATACCACCTTTAAGTAGCGGGGATCGGCTGGGTCAATCTCAATTTTTTCCCGCAGGTGGCGAATGTGGACGGCTACGGTATTTTCAGAGCCATAGGCCGGGTCATTCCATACCTGCTCGTAGATTTGAGTGGAGGAAAAGACCTGCCCCGGATGAGAGAGGAGCAGCTTCAAAATATTGTACTCGATGGGGGTGAGCGCTACCGGCTCCTCGTCGACCGTTACCTGCTTTGCTCCGTCGTCCATCGAGATTGGGCCGACCGAGATCAGACCCGGCCCTTTGCTCGCCCCGCCGAGGCTGGTGTAACGCCGCAGCTGGCTTCGGACCCGGGCAATGACTTCAAGGGGATTAAAGGGTTTTGTAATATAATCATCCGCTCCGATATTCAAACCAAGGATCTTATCCGCGTCCTCACTTTTGGCCGTGAGGAGGATGATGGGCACGTTGCTGTCCTCCCGAAGCTTGGCGGTGGTGCGAATTCCATCCAGTTCCGGCATCATAACGTCCATTAAAATTAGATGGATGTCGGTTTCTTCCACAGCACGCAGCGCGTCCCTGCCGTTATATACCTTAACGGTTTGATAGCCCTCGCTGGTGAGGTAGATATCCAAAGCCGAAACAATGTCCCGGTCATCGTCGCAGATTAGAATGGTGTGCATGATTTCAAGCCCCCTTTTCTTACTTGTTAGCATAGCACAGACAATTTAAGTTGCAAGTGAGAATTTTTTAAGAACTGCTTAAGGCCACGAACGACAGTGGCCGCCGGACCATGTAAGACATAGTCCGACGGCCGTTTGGGCAGGATTGGGAGGAGTTTGAGTGATCGTTTGAGAAAAATCAGCGGTTGTCCTGATTCTGGCTGTTCTTCTGGGGGTTCTGTTTCTGAGTGCGGTTTTTCTGGTTTGGATTGCTCTGACTGTCCTGGGGATTTTGAGTGGCCTGATTCTTTTGCTTGTTTTGGTTGTTTTGGTTATTCTGACGGATGGAATCCATAGGTTTAACCCTCCTTTAAAATGAATGCAGGGCTAGTTTGCAGCGAGCAAAGCCAAAATATACATAACAATCCAATATTTTGAAAAAAATAAAAAAACGGATGACCGATCTCTAGCGGTGGCTGAACTTCGGCTGAAAGGGAACAGCATCCGCAACGTCCGGCTCCGCAAAAACGGAACCAAGCGGGGAAAATGAAATCTCAACTGCCGCCGCGGTATTTGGGCAATCCTCTGTTGTGACCGATTATTCGTATCAAGATTCATCACCATCGCGGAATACAGAGAATATGATACGAATATCTATGTTATGGTGTGTGCGATTGACTTTCCCCTGGTGGGAGGAGCGCATCCTTTTGCGACCATGGCATTGTTCGGATGCAGACGATTGCCCGGAAGATGTTCCATGAACTTGTATCACTCAGGCATTGCTTCGTTCACGGTGGGAAGCATGAAAGAAGGAGTTCTAGAGATCTATGGAACCACAAATGAACTGCTTCGGGTCTATTGATATGTAGGGGCAGACTTTGTCGCTGCTGGGATTTCACTTTACATCCTTGCACAGCTCGGAAGCGGTGAAACGACTGAAGAAAAATGATTGTAAAGCAATTTTACTTTTCGTATTTTTTCCCCTTCCATTGTCCTCCAAGTCGATCGCGTTGAAATCGGAGAGGATGGAAAATCGGGCAAATGTCAAGAAGAATTTGGACAATTACCTAAAATTTGGTAGAGTGTAACACAAGGCCGGGTGATGGTGCGGCGGATCCGGAGCGGCAGCGGGTCGAAAGCGTGTTACGAGGGAATGTGGTGTCCCCTTGCGGGGACTTGCCACGGCAATCGAATCGCGTCAAGGGCCGGGTAGTAAAATCAAGGCTCACGGGGCCAGTCTGCGGACTGGTCCCGTTTGATTTTCTCCACCCTTAAACCCTTGAGCACGATTAGAATGCCGCGCGGCGGTGGTGACACAAGCTCGCGAGCGAGCTCTGCTACACACTTTTCTTTATTTTGGAGAGCCGGGCAAAGACCCGGAGAGGGGAGCGTCACCATGAAAACCGTTGAAATGAATAACCACCCTAAAACCCTGGACCGTTGGAACGAAATTCTAAACCCAAGCGAAGCAGAAGCCTTGGAAGACTATGGATACACTGATCCCTGCAAAGTGCTGACACCCAATGAAGTATTTGAGATCATCGTTGAGTGGAATGGCGGAATTGCGACAGCATACCACATCAAGTCTATCATTTCCAGGGTATACGGACTTAAATTTTAAGGAGGATGTGAACATGATAGACTCCATTGCCTTAATTGGCCTGCTGTTAGCATTGGCGGCGCTCTGGGTCTGGAATTGGAAGATGCTGCAAGTTGTAGAGCGGCACGAAAAGGCGATTCTGGAACTACGGGCCAGACTAAATTACAGGCCGAAACCGGAGGAAAGCCGCTGCCAAATCTGTAAGGATCGGCGCACCTGCCCCGCTGCCTTTACCGGCGTTATCTTTCCGTGTCGGCATTTCAGAGACGAAAGGGAGGTAGGATCCTATGGCCCAGAAAAATAACATCCGGTCTATCCGGTTTTCAGACGAGCTTGCCGAACTCATTGACAGGCAGGTGGGAGAAACCTTCACAGCCAAATTTGAAAACCTGGTTACCCGGTGCGTGTGGGAGTTGCCGCAGAAAGAAGCGGAACTCAAGAAGCTGGATCGACAAATCAAGGACAAGCGGGACCAGCTTATGAAGATGTCCACCCAGGCCGGGGAGCTGGGAAGCGTCCTGAATGATCTCACATACAAGGTGAAAACACTGGAAAGCTCCATCAACCGAGCCGCCCAGAAATGGAGCGAGTAACACAAACCACATGTGCAGCGCCGGCGCCGGCAAGCTGAACTGTGTTACAATAAAGCCACCCACGGCCCCCGGTCGTGGGTGGTACTGTTTCAGGTCAGAAACTTATATGCATGGAGGGTGCAGAGCTATGACGAAAAAACAGCATTACATGACCAGGGATGAACGGCTGAAATTAGAGGCGCTGCACCGGGCGGGGCTGTCCGTGGCCCGAATTGCACGGGAGCTTGGCTTTTGCCGACAAACCATATACAACGAGATTCGGCGGGGAATCTACATTCACGACTGCGGATGGAGAGACGAAGAGCGCTACTCAGCGGACAAAGCACAGGAAATTCATGATTACGCCCAAACCGGAAAAGGACGGCCTTTAAAGATTGGACATGACCGGAAGTATGCGGAATATCTGGAACGCATGGTCCGAAAACAGCGGTATTCCCCAGCGGCAGCACTGGCAGCTGCCAGACGAGACGGGTTTCTCACTTCCATCTGTGCCGCTACGTTTTACAGCTATATTGAGAAGGGTATCTTCCTGCATCTCACCAACTCGGATCTATGGGAGAAGAGCCGTAGGAAAAAACGGGGCTATCATCCGGTGCGGCGGATCGCACACCCGGCCCTTCCCAGTATCACGAACCGGCCGGAGCATATCAGCCAGCGGAAGGAATACGGTCACTGGGAAATGGATCTGGTAGTGGGATGCTCCGGGAGCCGTGCGGTGCTGCTGACCCTGACGGAACGCAGGACACGGGAGGAACTTATTTTTAAACTGCCGGACAAGAAAGCCGCCACCATTCGAGGTGTCTTTGACGAACTGGAACGCAGCACACCGGGATTCCGTCAGAAATTCCGCAGCATTACCACGGATAACGGATCCGAATTTCTGGAATATGAGAAGCTCCGGCAATCCATCCAAGGCGGGATCCGGTTTGAGGTCTACTACTGCCATTCATACGCCGCATGGGAAAAAGGCAGCAACGAAAACCATAACCGCATGATTCGAAGGTGGTTTCCCAAAGGAACCGACTTCACCAAGATTTCAAAAAAGAGGATAGCGGAAATACAACACTGGATGAATCATTATCCCCGAAAAATTCTTAATTGGAAATGTCCAAAAGAGGCGGCATAAGGTAAGGGGCCCCGCGCGGCTAAAGCCTTGCCGCGGGGCCCCCTCTGTTTTTACTTATGTTCTTTCTGTTGCCGTTTAATCCAGCGCCGGGACGGTTTGGACACGCCGTCCATGTTGGGCTGCTGGGTGTTCTGCTGCAACTTCAAGATTTCTTCCTCGGACATCATATCCCCGGCCTTCATGGATTTTTTGAGATTGCCCACACAGGCCAGGGTGTTATAGGCTTCATAGTCCCGATTCTTCACAAACCAGCAGAATCGGCCCAACGGTGTAACAAGCTGGGTGTTCGTGGCGTTTTCCAGATCCCAGGCGTCATATTGATTCAATCGCTGGAAACGCCAAAGCTTATCGCACTCCATGACATAGCTGGTAACCTGCCGAAGCAAGGCATCCACATGCCCAAAGCGCTGGGCAGTGTAGTACAAAGAAATGAAGTAATGCCGACAGGTCAAGATCGTATTCAAGAACAACGGGTCTATATTCGTCTTAAAGTTCCGGCTGTTCATCTGGACGCTGAATTCATCCCCCAACACAAGGGTAACAGTGAGCGTGTCGTGCTCATCGTCATATTCCTGATTCTTTTCAGCAGCCAGGACAATCTGTTCCAGACTGACAAAGTTCTCATAAGGAATAGACAAAGACACGTTGGAAATGACCTTAATTCGTTGGGTGACCATTTTCTTACGGCGGCGGCACCATATCGGCTTCCCGTCATAGCCACGATAGGCACTCACCACACGATGCACAACGGAAAGGGTCTTGCCACGACCAAACAGGCCGGTATAGGCTACAAGTTCCCCTGTACCATACACGTTATATTCCTTATGCAGGAGATAGAAATACAAGTCACAGACACCATTCACGATCACAGCCAGGGGATGGAAGAAGGCACAGCGGAATGTGGGGAACATCACCAGGACAATGATTAGGCCAATGAAACCAAAAATAAGTAACATACAATTCTCCTTTGTAACACAAGTTTGCTTCAGCTGCCGGGCACCTGACATCAAATTTGTGTTACCAACGCCGATAATTGATAATAAGCTCGGCCAGCTTGCCAATTACCCGGAAGACGCCGCACACCAGGACCAGGCCCACGGCCACGGTGAGCAGGTACGGAATGAGTTCAGCCATATTGCTGGGCGGGACTACGTCCACGCCAATGATACCGAAAAATTCAGACACGATCACAGCCAAGAGAAGCCCCCCTTTACAACTTTGATACAGAACATGAAAAAGGCCAAAAGCAGAATTATGAGCAAAAGCCCCTCGGTAACGGTGTAGTCCTCAAAGGGCGTGGTCAAGAAGGGTCTGGAAGTGTCCTCGGTCACTTCCAGGGTTTCCACTGTTTCCGGTGTTCCCGCAGTTTCCGTGGTCTCGGTTATTACATCATCAGTCGTCATTAAAAAACCTCACAATCAAAGCAATGACAATACCGCCGACGATCAGGGCGAGCATGATACCCCAGAAACTAAGGGTAAACCCCCAGATCGTAAAGGGTATTTGCATAATTTGGACGATAACTTGAATGAGGGCCTGCAAATCTTCCACGCTACTTCCCCCTCACTTTCTTTATGATTCCGGCCAGGAGGACGGCAAACAAGCCCAGGCTAATCACGGTTACGACCTCAGGAGGGATCCAGGGAAAGAACGCCGACAGCAAATTCAAGATTGCATCCTTGATTCCAACGAAAAAGCCCCAGAGCGCGTCCAGCAGGTCGAAGATACCGCCAAAAGCGGACAGTATCTTGGAAATGACAGATAAAAGACCGGAGATAAGCCAGGAAAGAACTTTCGAAAGCCCCTCACCAATCACAGAGACAGCACCGGAAAGGGCGTCACCGATCCATTTAAACATGTAACCCCTCCCTTACTTATTGAATCGCTTCCAAACAGAAACCACCACAAAAGCAACCACGCCGAACCAGAGCACTGTACTTAAATCCTCCGGGATAAGGGCCATGAAAGCAGCGAAGAACGCCGGGTATTCTCCGGCCATGACCTGGACCTTTTCCGTAAAACCATTGAAAATATCGGTGATGCCGTGCAGACTGTCAGCCAGCTCCGTAAGCTTGCCAAGGATCCAGGCAATACCATGCGCAATCAGATCCCCAAGAGCGTTAAAAATATCATCGTCAACCGGGCCGTCTCCATAATCCCGGCTGACAGCTCCGCAGCGGGAACAGGTCAATTCGTCGTAACCTTCCTCAACAACATTTCCTTCCGCATCGAGGACAGGATCCACATGGCTGGTCACGGTCCAATCATGGCCAAGCGCGTCGATCAGCTCCGTATAAGTGTGGCCACACTTCGTACAGGTGTAAGTACGGACACCGGCATCCGTGCAGGTCGGCTCACGGGTCACAGCGGAAGTATAACTGTGGTCACAAACAGTGCCACCAGTACCACCGCCAGAATCATTTACGACCAAATAATAGACTGTATAAGTAATACCGTTCTCAACGATGGTTATATTTTCGTTCCCGTATGTGACAGTAACGATGTCCCCGGACTCTAAGGTCAGGGTGTATGTGCGGGTGGAATAGTCATAGGACCAGTTTGTAACCGTCGCAGTCGTGCCGGAAACTGGATTGTGAAAGATCTTGGTATCTTCATCGAAAATGACCACGTCATTCACGACAATGAGAGTGTTATTGTCTGACCCGCCGTAGTAACCCACCGGAGCCGTGATGGAGGTGGGACGGGAATAAACTGTTATGTTATTCGTGGTATAATTAGACACGGTGCCAGAAGATGGAACAATGTCAGCATAGGCAGAGAGAGACAAGCTACCAGAAGATTTATAAGTACACTTATAAGTGCAATATCTAATCGGAACACCACTAAACGTTGAAGCAGTAAGAGGATAAATAATAGAATCAGCAGAAGCCGAAGCGGAAGTATAAACATTGCCAACCTGAGAAAAAACACCAACCTCACGAGAAAAAACCAAATGAGTGGAATAAGTGCAATTAAACTGAACCGGAAAACCAGATTCGAAGCGTGGATAAATCATAACGCTGCCAGTCATAGAACTCGTACGATTATTGACATAACCAAAAGACGAGACAAAACCAAGCGAAAAATTCAAGGAAAAATCAGTGGCGGTATAAGGAGAAGAAATCGCAGCCCCATCTGGTGAAGTAGAGACGGAAGAAGGGGTAAAATAAACACGGATGCCAGAATCAGTAATCTGACTAGTGCCAAGATCGGATTCAAGGGCAGCGTTATATTCGTTAAAAGCGTCGTATATCTCCTGATCGGTGTGGCCTGCGGCGTACCAGTCGGAAACACTGCTGATGCCAGTAGCAAGAGCAGCACCGGCAAGAGTACCAAGCTGAGGCTGGCCAAAAAGAGCACCGGCAGCACCACCACCTGCGACAAGAAGAGTATTTAAAGTTAAGTCAGCAAAACCAGCAACAATATAATTGCCAACTGTTGAAGAATTATCTTCCGCAAAAATAGGAGTAATTGCAGAAGAAAGACAGAGGACAACGGCAATAAAACATGATATAATTCGCTTAGCCAATAAAATCACCACCTAAAAGGAGGAAATAAAAATGGGAGCACTAGGAGCATTTTTAAAAGGATTTCTAAGCTGGATACCAATAATTATTGGATACATAATCAGCGAACACATAAGACAAAAGAAAGAAATACTATCATCCTATGAAAAAAAGCTGAAGATCAAATGGCGCACAGAATGGGAAGCAGAGAAGCGCACGGAAGAGCTCTCCCAGATGAAGCCAGAGGATTTCCCAAGTTTTACAGATGAGCCGTGAGAAATCACGGCTTTTCTTTTTTAGTAGAGCCAATAAAAGGCCCCTTCGCTTCGCCAGAGCAGCGGCTCCACGGCGTCTTGCTCCACCCTGGGCGTGTGGCTCTGGGAAAGCATATACTCCGCCACACGCTGGGCCAATGCGAAACACTTGGTCTGACACCAGACAAGGTTGAATTCATCAAACACGGTGAACATGGTTTTTCCTTTCCGTAACACAGCCGCGCGCAGCTGCGCCGGTGCCCTGGGCAAAAGTTGTGTTACATTCGTTTCATTCCATGATGCAGATACAGGAAAAGGCCGAAGCAGGTTTCCAGCAGGAGAAAGGCCGCAAGGAACTTGAAGAACTCCAAGGAACAGGCAGCGTTAAAGGTGCTGGTAAACAGCCCCGCACAGTCTGAAAAAAAGGTCAGCATAAAACACCTCCAGAAATAGAAATGGGGTGCGGAGCATGTACTCAACACACCCGCAGGAGATTACTTGCCCCCACCGGCCGCGCGTCTGGCTTTCTTGAAATATACAAAGCCCATAGAAACGATGGAAGCGCCAATGGTCAGGGACAAAAGAGGATTTGCGGTGCAAATGTTCCAGACGATTCCAATGCCAGAGGTGAGGACGGTGCCAGCTTCGGTCAGCAGGCTGGCAATAGTAACGGTAGTAGTCTCGGAAGATGCCTCCTTTACGATAATGATGAATTGTTGTCATGCCTTGCGGCTGGTTGCGGGAGCAGGAATCGAACCTGCGTCGCCGGGGTGAGAACCCGGTAAGTTACCTTTACTCTATCCCGCGATATGTCACACAATCAGACGCCGCAGCGCCAACATGGCATCTGATTGCGTGTTACTAAAAACCTTTCATCTTCTCTTGCTCATAAAATGGATCAATCTCACAAGGATGAAAAGATTCCTCTGGCTGAAGCTGGGGGAGCGGCAAATCCAACGGAATTACATTGACCGCCTCAACCCCATCCCATTGATATGGAAAATACCAAGCGGCATTTTGAACCAT
>JAYFPV010000070.1:0-2235 GCA_034927465.1 Lawsonibacter sp. | reverse complement strand
AGGGCGCAGCTTGTATGTGGTAATTCCAGGATCCCCATGGTGGCCAATTCCCACCTCCATGGTTCCTTCTACCACATCAAAGTTCGGGACACCTACCTCCGGAATCGTGCAGGCAGACAGACCCACACCGATGCTGCTCATAGCTGACATCGACCGCTGGCAGACTGTTTCCACTTCTTCCAAGGTCATTCCCTTTGCGGCAGCAGCCCCGCCAATCTTCCAAAGAAATACTTCCCCGGCCAGTCCGCGGCTGTTGACATCTTTCCGGGGGGAGACATCGTCATTGGCAACTACACGCCTTACTTCGATTCCCTCCTCCCTGGCAAGTTCAATGGCTCGGCTAACACTCGTGTTGTCCAATTCATAGTTTCCATGTAGGCAAATGACACCTTGCCCTCGGTCAGCTACCCGAAATGCGTGAAGAAAGGTCTCTTCAGAGGGAGCAAGAAAAATTTCTCCTACTGCAACAGCATCCAGCATGAATGGGCGCACATATCCAATGAATGCCGGATCGTGGCCACTGCCGCCGCCGGAAACCACACCGACACGGGGTTTACGGTTGTTTGTTTTCAGATAAAACACCCGTGGATCTTCTGGCGAAACAAGGATGTCACGGTGAGACTTTGCGAATCCACTCAGCATATCATTGACGACCAGTTTAGGATTATTTATTATTCTCTGCAATTTCGCTCATCCTTTCTTGTGCGTCCACAGAGGAATTGTCATTGGGAATAGAACTTCATATAGGTCTCCTTTTCCCGATCGGAAAAGTTGGGTGTATGTCGCTTATTGAATACGTGATATTTCAGAGATTTATAGGCCTTGATCCGTGTGGGAGTGTTTAGAAACGTTTCTCTCCCTTCTACGACTGCGCTCACATGTAAAAAAAGATCTCCCAGTTGAAATTCGCTGAAGGTAAATAGTTTTTCAAATTCAAACTCCTCAAACTGCGTATATTTTGAGCGTTCTGAGGAGTCTTCTTCGCTAATGAGTTCTGAGATGGCAGTACAAATATTTAGCAGTGTGGAAAGTCGTAGGTCGCTTTGCCGGGTCATTTGTTGGTTATAACCGGCGGGTTCCCAGCCGATCAGTCGACTGACTTTTGCATTGCTGATATGATAATTACCAAGCAAAACGTTGAGATTGACGTAAAACTCATCAATCATTTTACTTTTTATAATTTTTTTAAGCGTAATTTCTTCAAATTCTGTCATATTTCCTCCACAAAAATGTCCTAAGTAAGCAGCTGAACCATATCCCAACTACTACCGAACAGGGCGGGAACCTGATACCACATAAAATCCAACAAATATGTCTGCTATTTTAAACGGGCGGTACAATCTTTGGAGGCATTTGGTTTAGTCTAAATTTCCTAGATAGAGCATGTAAAATAAGCTGGCATATATGAAAAATAACTGAAATTCACTAGTTTTATTTTATCTTTTGGTTCCCCATTTGAAAAGTTGGTTATTGGTTAACGATATTTGTTTATACGCAACTGTTTGCACAAAAAAGCGCAATACCACAAAATATTCCTCAAAATTAAAATTCTTATTGTGCGAAATATATAAAATAGACTCGGCCGAATTATGGACAGAGGAACGATCCATTTAGATAAACACCACACAGTGCCCCCTCACTCGTAAAAATTTGTGTCATTCAGAAATCGATTCTTGTTGCGCTCCTGCATACCCTTCGTTTTCCGCACTTGTTTCTTTCCCGACAGCCCGATCCTTCTCGGTATTGCTGCTTTCCAATGCCGACCTCCTTCTTTCGTTTACTGAGGGCAGAGGCCCAATCACTCCTCTGAACGAACGATTGTCATCATGCCCATACTACAGGCCTTTCCACGTCCGATGCTGCGGTCAGCGTCTGCCGGCAGAGTAAAACCGTGCTTCTCCGACCGCAAGCCAATTCTTCTGATATTGGGCCAACACATGGGCATAGACCGTTCCCTCTTCGCGCGTCCCCGCCAGGACTGCTTCATTGTAGCACAGTTGCCTGCAAAGGCCCCATTTTCAGACAATTTGCCTAAAAATTTATTTTTTTTTATGAAATCCATATGCAGTTATTTGAATGAGTGGGCAATTTCCACATGGTGGCGAAGGAGGCATGGGGGGTTGGAGATCACGCTCAACGACTTTTTTCTTCACCCGAATCTGGCTACCTGGAATAGGGCCTGCTAAGTGCACAACCTGCGAGAGCGTACGGTTCGCATCCGTAAGGTCGAGAGTT
>JAYFPV010000487.1:0-19318 GCA_034927465.1 Lawsonibacter sp. | reverse complement strand
AGAAACAAAAGTAAAATCTTCCGCTTTAAATTCAACAGGAAGATATGATTCAAAAAACCATTTAAAAATAGATTCTAACTTAATTTTAAGATTAGAAAGTTGCTGATAATATCCCATCATTTGCAAATTGAATAACATATGACTTAAATTATATTGTATCCCTGTTGCATAATCCTTTTTTCCTTTGATCCCAAGAAGGCGTTCAAAAACACCTAATTCTGCTGGTTGAGATATAAATTTGCTTCTAAAAAATTTATCTACATAACCGAAAAGATAAATAAAATTATTTAACAAGGTTGGATAATCTTGATTGTTTTTTATCCATTTTATACTGTAAGATACAGAAAGTTTATGGCTGTCAATATCAGTATATAATATTTCTTCATCTTGTGTTTCAGAAAAGCTAACTTGTGCTCCATATGTAAAACCACTTTTTTCTGAAAAAAAAGATTCCATATATGCTTCATATTTTTTTCGAGCTTCAAGCCTGGTCTTGTCTAGAAGCGGCAAATCTGATGAGCTTTGCGATCCTGCTATTAGTGCAAGATAGTTCGGATTGGTTTCTTCTGATCTGATATAATCTAATATTATTTTTTCTTTATGTTTACCAGTTAGTTCTTTAGGAAACCAGAGGGTCTCTTTGGATTTTTCACTTGCTTCCAGGAATTGAGACATCAATAATTCTGCACTATTATGTGATTTTAGCATATGATTTGCTATTGCTTGTCCATAATAGCAAACAATATCTTTTTGCTTTAATAATGAGTATAAATGAGAATTTGACTGGTCAAGTATTTTCAGGAAAGCTTCTTCAGAAATGCGCTCATAAACTTTAAATCTACTGATAAGAAACCAGACATCATCTAAATAATTATTGTCAACCTCTTCCATCCTTTCCATAAAGTTATTATCATTAAATCCAGAAAAAAATATGGCAATGATTCTATCAAACTCTTTAGTTAAATTTTTATAATGTTCATAATCCGCATCTGACCATCTTTTGAGGCGTAAATTATGATCAAAAAACTTTTTAATATTGAACAACTCTATCACATAATTAATGTTTAATAATGGTAATTTATTCTCCGAATGAAATTCCCGTAAAATTAATTCAGATTTTTCTAGTGAATACCCACTGCTTAAATCTGCTGCAGTATAAAATTTAACACCATTATAGCCTCGTTGCAAAAGTATACCTCCGTTCTATGGACACTGTAACCATAATATGTTCTCTCTCATCGCTACCACATTTCTACCAAAATTAACTAAAAGCTGTTTTTTCATTATGTAATATAACACTAAAACTTTCAAAAAACAACAAAGTATTACATTCTAACAATAGCCTTTCTTTCCCCTTTTTTCGACATAAAAATTCCCCGCCGCCAGTCAATGGTAGCGGGGAATCGTTTTATCTTTTGGCCGCTTTGTACGCCGCCAGGGCCATTGCTATGGATTCCTCACGGGTTACCATACTCATAGGCCTCTCGCCGCTCTCCGTGATCTTGAGTGCCTTAGCCTCCGCTATGAGGGGCTTCGCCCAGCTGCTGGCCGGCATCTTCGCCCGCTCGGTCTCCGCCGCCGCCACCTCCTCCCGGACAATTGCCCGGATCTTTGCTTCATCCATGTTATCCCCCAGTTCCTGGGCCACGTCGGCCCGAAAATCGTACATGCTCTTGCCGTGCTTGGGGAACCAGTGCAGCACATCCCCATGATTGGAGGCAATGCCCCGCTGGTAGCCCTCCTGGTGGCAGATCACCACGCCGTCCGCCAGTGGGCCCAGGCCGTAGGTCTTGCACAAATAGGCCGTCAGCTCCACGGCCTCCTGATATACCGCCGCAAAATATTCCGCATCTGCTAGACCGTCCTCGCAGATTTCAAAGGAAATGTGGGTGTTGTTCGCGGCTCTCCCGCAGTGCCAGCCCCGCATGGTCCAGGGCAAAGTCTGATAGGTGGCCACGCTTCCGTTGTTCAGTTTGCCAATAAAAGCATGGGGACAGGCACCCACACCGGACTGGTTCCAGTGGCGCAGGGCAGGTTCTCCCAGCAGGCCGTCGTTCGGGGCCACATAGCGGCTCAACCTTGAATTGTTGGCCCCGGTGGAGTGGATCATCACTCCCCGGGGCACGATGTTCTTTCCTGCCTTGTAGCAGTCGTTGGCGGTCAGCAGGCAGGTATAGAGGTTCATACAGCCTCAGCCGCCTTCTTGGCATCTTTGGCCACCCCATCCTCAACCGCCTTGAAAAAGGCAACCGGATCGGGGAACGCCTTGGCCAGCGCCTCGCCGTGCTGCCCCATGAATTCCCGGATGGCCTTGTCTTCCTGCTTGCTGATCGTCACCTCCGGGTGCTCGTCCTTGTACAGGGCCAGCCCGATGGTCGTATCCGGAGCCTTGTGCTCCCTCGTGGTCTTGTAGATGTCGTACACAATAATTGCATTCATGATTTGTTCTCCTTTCACTCGTCCGTCGAATTATTTTTGATAAAACCGTCTCCGGCCTTGTCAACCACTTCCTTGCCCGCCGCCAGCAGCTTGACCAGCCAGGGCGGCACACCCGCTCCCATGGCCACGGCGTTTTCCGTGATGCTGCCCAACTCCGTAAGGATGTACCATACCAGCACCACCGGGCAGATCAGCCCGCCGTACTGGAAGGGCAGGTTCACCATAGGGATATTCTCCAGCACCACAGCCAGCAGCAAATCCGTCCCGGCGGATACCATAACCACCACGATCATCCCTGCCTTGTGCCAGATGCCTTCTCTTGCTCTGGCAGAGGTCCATGCCCCGACCTTTCTGGCAGCCGCCGTTCCGGTGATATAGTCCATCACCATGCAGGCTACCCAACCGATCACCAGCCACCCCATCCACCCCCACAAGCCGGTCAGCGCTCCGGCAGCGGCGGCAATTGCCGCTTTGATTCCGTTTACATGATCCACGTCTCTTACTCCTTTCACAGGCTACGCCCGCTTTTCTCTTTAACCATAGCAAAGCCGATCTCAGATTGCGCCCCGAAACCAGAAAAAAATTAAGGGCGTGGATTTCTCCCCGCCCTTGCGCTTATTTGTAGGGGTTGCTCTCCTCTTTCCATCCCTTGTTCGTGCTTTGCCACAGATAGGCTCTCGCATCCGCCGACAGCCCAACCAGCATATCAATAGCCGACTCCGCCTCCCCCTGGTCAATGCTCCCGTTGCGCTTCTCCTCGTCCTTGTTGGCCTCGTCCACCATCTCCCGTGCCGTCAGATACAGCAGATAGTCCGTTTCACTCAGCCCATAGACCGCGCCGCCGTCCATCTTTTCCTGGAGCTTGATCCCGGCATCGTTGCCCACAACCAGGTTGTACAGATCCGTTTCCAATCCCGTCCGTTGCTCTGCGTTGGCCGCACTCCAAACGTTGCTTTTCGTCACGCGGCTGTACATACCGGAATAGGTTTTCTCCTGGGCAGGGGTGAGGTATCGCTGCGCCAGCTCTCCCACGCTCTCCACGCCCTGGTCCCGTTTCATGCGGCTCTCCATGGAGGTTCTAATTTTCTCCTCTGTAATGCCGTTCTTCACCATATCCGCATAAATGATCTTATACGCTTCCGGGTCGTTGATGCTGGCATTGTAAAGAATATCCATGAAATTGCTGGTGTTGCCTTGATATCCCATGTTGAACAGCGCCCTGTCAATTCGGTATTGGAGCAGGTAGTTGTCCGTCTCAATGGCCGCCGTGGTGATGGCCCCCTGGATGTCTCGTTTCAGGTTCGCCACCGGAAGCCCAAACAGACGCGCAGCCTCCGCCAGTAAGTTTGCCGAGGCTCCGGACAGCGTGAATTTGCCCTCGCCGCTCAGCGCCTTCTTCATGTTATCTGCGGCGGTCCATACCTTCTCAATGGCCTCCATGTCCATGCGGGTGACATCGTACCCATGCATGATAGACGCCACATCTTTGAGGTAGGGCAGATAGGTGAGCGGATTGAAGTTTGCCTCCAGGTTTCCATCCCAAAAGCTGTTCCAGTAGTCCACGAAGGTTTTCTCGTCGCCGGAGAATCCGGTATACGCCTGGAGCACCTTCTCCCAGTAGTCCTTCTCCTTGTCGTCATCCCGCAATCCGTCCACGATAGCCTGCATCACCGCATTCACCGCAAACGAGGTCACAAGGGCAAAGGACGTCCTTGCAAGGGCCTTTTTTGCTTTGCTGCGCTCCGCCGTTCCGCTGGCCTGCCGCAGGTCGTATACAGAGTTGACAAACATGTTGTAGGTCTTGGTCGGCTCCGCCATGAATGAGGTGGACATCTTGGTGAGCGCATCCGGTGAGCGCATAATCTGGGACCGCTGGAGCAGTCCGTCCACCACCTGCGTCCGGTCAATGATGCCGGAAAACCGCTCCGCCACTGCCTGATAGAACGCGTCCGTTCCCGGCTTAAGACCGGGCCTTGTGTCCTTCATCTCCGCCTCCACCGCATTCCAGAGCCGCGCCCACGCAAAGCTATCCGCTTTACCTGCCATTGCCATGCCAGCCTGCCGGACGTGCTCCAGCATGGTGTCGGAATTCAGCAGCACATTCTTCATCTGTCGGCCTGTGTTGATGTCGAAATAGCCCCAGTCCTTCCAAACCGCAATGGGCGCATACTTTTTGACCTTTTCCCAGTCCCCGCGCTTCACCGTGCCTTCCAGCAGGTACTTCGGGTCCAGGGTGTCCAGAGCGCGGAGGATAGCCGTGGGCTGCTGCAGAATGACGCGGATGTTGGCTGCCACGGCGGCGGCCTTATAATTTCCCACAATGCCGTCCGTCAGATTCCCGGTCTTGTCGGTACGCACGCCCTGGTTGATGTCATCCACCAGTTTGTTGAGGTATTCGTTACCGTGTTTACCGAAAACCCGTTCGAGGATGGTCTTGACGTCCCCAGTACGGGTTCCCTCTCCGTCCCGGAAGGTAAAATCCCGAATGCGGCGCACATTTTCCATTGTGGACAGCCATGCCGCATAGGTCGCCATGTCGTTGACATGGGCGGCGTATACGTCGAAGATACTGTTCACCATGAGTGCATTGTTAGCCTTATGAATGGTTCCCTTGGTAAATCCCCGCCCGGCAATGGTCGCTGCCTGGGCGTCCTTGGCGATGTCCTTCTTGGTCTGGTTCTTGTCCACCTGAATGGGGAAGTAATTCGGCTCATTGAATTTTCGATAGCCGTAAACCTCCAGGCTTGCCTCGTTGCCCAACTCAGCCAGTTTGCCGCCCATGTACGCCTGCAAACCGTCTGCCATCTTAATCTGTTCGTCTGTCAGCACCTTCGTAATCTCGGCAATGTCCTCGATGGACACATGAACTGGGGCGGCTCTGCGGTCCTCCCGCAGGCTGTGCTTGTTTTGAATGGCGTCCGGGCGGATGCCCCCTATGAACATGTGTTCCTGGGCCTGCTCCCGTTTCACCAGCTCATACAACGACATAATTTGGGCTGTGCTCATGGTCAGCTTCTCGCCGCCGACGTCGAAGGTGTGCGCTTCCCGTTCCAGCTTGTTGACGTCCGCCTTTCCCACCAACTCCGCCGTAGACTGCCGGGCCTCCTCCATCATTCGGATATGCCGGTCCTGGGCCGCCCGCAGCATCCGAAAAAGCTCCTCGCCGGTGCCCCCCATCCTGTGGAAGTATGCCTGTGGGGTCAGCATGTCCAGGTTCACCAGCTTGTCCATCTTGCCCAGAATCCCCTTGAAGTTCCCCCGGTCTGCCCGCAGGATGTTGTCGTCCTTGATGCCGTCCGCAAACTGCGAAATAGTCTCGAACCGGGACGCGCCCAGCATCGTGTTGGACGTCCGAATGCTCGCCTCCACGGCCTTGAGCGTTGCCCAGACGGTGGAAAGCTGCTCCACGCCCATCTCGGCAAGGGGCGTATCCCGCATGGCCTCCAGCTCGTTCAGATTGTCCATCAGGTCCGGGTCAATGATAAGGGTGTAGTCCCCGCCGTCCTTTGTCATCTCTGCGTAGGCCAGCCGCAGCTTTCGGAACGCCTCGGTTCGCTTGGTGGGCAGTCCTCCCTTGTTCTTGCTCCGCTTTCCGGTCTCCGTATCTACCGCGTAAAGGCTCTCCAGATTGATTGCGTCCAGAACAGCGGCGGTGGCCGTCCGCAGGCTCTCCGGAATGTGCTGCTTGTCGCTGGGGCGGAGGAGCTTCTGGGACAGCACACTGGCGTGCCGAACAATTTTGGCCCGCAGCTCCCTGGCACTCCGGCGCTCCCGGCCAGCCGCATCTCGCTCCCGGTAGTTGCTTTTCAAGGTTTCAATCTGCTTCTCCCTGCGGGCGCGCTCTTTTGCGATGGCATTTTGAACGCGCTGCTGATTCTGTTTGCGCAGTTCCTCCATGCGGGCGTCCTTTTGTTCCCGCACCTGCTGGACCTGCTGTCTGCCCTTGGCCTTGGCGTCGTCCAGCTTCCGGGCCTGCCGGTCCGCAAAGGTAGCGCGGGTCTGGGGCAGGTCAAAGAAGGTCTCCATAATCTCGTTTGCGGCACCCGTCACGGCTTGGTTCAAATACCTGGAAAACGGGTTGTACTCGGTGATGTCATAGATGCCGTCCAGCACCTGGGCGATGTGCAGCAGCTGGTCTACCGGGTGGCTCTCCCGCTGCTCATCGAAAAACTCCGGCCACATCTCCGACATCTCTTTGTATACCTGGTCAATGTTGGTGCCGCCATTGCTCAGGTTCAGCCGCCCGAAGTTGCGCTTACGGAAGTCCGCATAGTCCGGGATGTCCTGGCTGTCCTCCTGGGAGAGCGTCAGCTTGGTCTCCCGCAGGTAGGCGCGTAAATCGCTGTACTGCCG
This sequence comes from Lawsonibacter sp., assembly GCA_034927465.1. GTDB lineage: Bacteria > Bacillota > Clostridia > Oscillospirales > Oscillospiraceae > Lawsonibacter. The sequence goes on along the minus strand of JAYFPV010000487.1, from coordinate 12,526 downwards.
GTATCCCTCGTCGTCCACCGCGATGGCGTTGTCCACCAGCTTCTCCGCGATTGCCTCGGCCTGTCGGCGGGCCTGGGTGTAGGTCAGCTCGTCCTTGCCGCTTGTGCCGCTGGCGATGTAGTCATACAGGCTTTGCAGGTCTCCTGTGATATCGTCTGCAGCCAGGTCCGCACCATAGGAGCGAATCAGCTCCCGCGCCGTTTTGGCCACGGCCTTTTTGTCGGTGGTGACACGCTGTGTCCGTTTGAGCTGCCCCTTCCAGTAGTCCACCCGATCCCGCAGCAGGTCATTCTCCGCTGCCAGGGCCAGCATTTCCCGCTGAATATTGCCGCTTCCCTTGAGCGAATTTCTTCCGTCCTTGGTAAAAATGGCACTGACTCCGCCGAATTTGTTTGTGGGATTCACGGTGAATCCATCTCCCAGCGCGTCTTTCAGGTACGCCACAAGCTCCTTGGGGGTAAATCCCTTTTGATAGCTCCCGGTGTTAGAGATGAAATACTCCATCAGGCCGTCGTTGATGGCAACCTTGCTGCTGGCATTTTTGACGTCGGTTCCGCGCACGTTGATGTAGGCCCTTCCGCCTGGGTTGAGGAGCTGCCCCATCTTTACAACGAGAGCGTCCCGAAGGTCCTGTGGCATAACGTTCAGAACGGCGTTGTTGATGATGACATCATAGGTCTTGTCCAGCTTGGAATAGTCCATAAACATAGGAGTATATTTTGCGTCCGGGAACGGCTCGATGTCGTCCACATTGAATCCGTATTCCTCACGCCCGGCCCGTGTGCCGTATCCAAGGCCGGAGGATGCATCCAGGATGCTCCCGTCAAATCCCTCCGCCCGGAGCGCGTCGTAGATTTTCCGATAGCTTTTCACTGTTCCGGTAATCTGCGTTGGGTTCCTGGTGTCCGCCTCGTCTGCATCCAGCGCAAACAAAGTGGGGTGTGCAGCCTTGACTTCATCGAAGGACGCTCCGGGCATCCAGTCGTCGTTTGTGGGCTGAACGGGAGGAACCAGCTTAAGCGAGTAGCGGATGTCCGGGTTACTGGTGGGCGTTTTGTTGTCTGCCAGTTTAATTGCTGCCTTCTCGAACACGACGTATTGCTTTTCATATCCGTTCAGGCCAATGCCGATAATGCCGTCATATCCCTGTTTCATAATCCGATTGCGAAATGTGCGCGGACTTGTTCTTTCAGTTTTCTTGATGTAGTCCACTTTGGAAATAGTATACGGGTTTGTCATATTGACATAGACCGGCATCGTGTGCGCTTCCCCGCCCCCACGAGACACATACTGAGAGTACCACTTGGCCGTATCCTCTAGGTCGGAAAGATAAATTCCGGGTCCAAACTCTCCGCCCTTGCTTTCCTCAAACTCGGTAAAGTCCATTTTCGTCCCGTGATACAAAACCAAAAGGCGTCCCTGTTCGTCCACAACCTTGCTATCACGGAAATACTCCTTCTGCTGGTCCGTCAGCTTCCGCCCCTTGCTGTCGGTCTTGAGCGAGAACCGCGCGCCATCCACGGAATTAACCTTTGCCAGCCGGTCGGCGTCGTCTCCGGATTTGTACTCCAGGACGCGCATACCGGCCTTCTCTGCGTCTGCCCGCAACCCGGCGTCCATACCGTCCGGCACAACGGCAGCCAGAACCTCATCGAATCCGACGGCTCGCCTCGGCTTTGCCTCGAAGTATTCCGTTGGAAGCTCCGCCGCCGCTTTGAAAACGGCCTGGATGTTCTGGGCAGTCTGGGAGCTAATTTTATAGCCGTCCTTGGAAAAAGACCGCATGATGGCATCTACCGTCTTTGCACCCCTGGCTGCGGTCAGCAATACATCCCCTATGATGTCCGTTTCGGTAAACGGATTATCAGAATGGGCCTTGTTGCCACCCTTTACCTTCTGAATGATTGCCATGATTTGCTCGTCAGTGGCCTTTATCCTGGCTTCGTATGCCTCGTCCTCGACGGACCCCAGCCGACCGCTGTCCTCCTTGACCGCCTGAATATTCCCATAGGTTGGAGTTGCAACAGACTGGAGTGTTTTTGCGGTTGCGCCCCAAGTCGCCTCTCCCCGCTCCTCCTGCTGAGAGGTCATAGCCCTTACAATGTTTTCCAGGGTGTATGGGTTATGTAGGGCTGCAAAGCTCCGACTATTCCCAGAGGAAGTATAGTAGTCCTTCCCGTTGTAGATGCCCTTGTTTTTCTCAATGCCAGAGAATAGGTTTTTCAGCCACGTCTCATATCCGTCCTGGTTCGCAGCCTTGCGTATCGCTTCATCCGTGGCCTGCGTGTCGGTCTCCACGCGTCTTGTCTCCGGGCCGTTTGCAAGATAGTTTCTGGCTCCGACAATCTCTCTCGCCATAGACATGAGGCTTTCTGCCTCCATAACATTGTCCGTCTCCTCCGCGGAGAGGCCGCTGATTTCCTGGTAATAGGAACGGAACGCGGCTTCCAGTGCGTCGCCGTTTTCCTGCAACCACGCCTTGCGCCTGGCCATGGGAGATTCGCTGCTCCTTGTCCGGAGGTCGTTGACAACACTCTTGCCCAGCTTGCTGATAAGATAATCGTACTTTTCCATTACCCCATCATCCAGTCTTGTCACAGTTTCCTTCTGGACGCTCTCAACCGGTCCCTTCCCGGTTTCCGCAAGGAAAAGCTGCATCATGCCCGTGTCGTCCCGGAAATGGTCGATTGTCCCGCGCTCGCCGCCGTATTTGTTCAGCTCATCCTCTGCATAATTGCCAAATCCGTATAGCGGCCTTGCCACATCTCGCCCGAATTTCTTTTCAAGAGCATAGAATGTGCTTCTCAATTTGCTGGATACTTTTTCATTGGCCTGATACTCCACTCTGGCAGCAGTCGGAGTATAGGCGTCTCCGCCATATACGCGATTTCTACTGTCTGTTTCTGGGTCGATGGCATCCCTCCCAAACACAAGGGAGATGGGGCCGTACTTTGCATGACCGGCCCGCGCCTGCACGATAGCGATAGACGGCATAGGAAGTCCGCCCAACTCAAGAGCCTCCCGAAGGTTTTTCTCCGTCAGGTTGTGCAGGGCAATCAAGTCCTTTGTCTGCTCAACGGGGGATTTTAGGGAAAATCTGGTCTTGTTTTTTTCGCCATCTTGGGATACACTATTGTTATAGGGAACTGTACCAGCGTGCGCTTCGGGCGTTATGGCAGGGGCTTTTGCATCTGCTGCGTTGGCAAGGTTCCCTTGACTTTTGCCCGCATACATGGTCTGCACTGTGTTGCCCTCCTGGGCGGTATTTTTTTGCACTGTTTTTATCCCAGTCAATACCACGGAAGAAAATTCTTCCCCAGCGAGATTGACAGACCGCTGCCGATAGGATATACTACCTATTGAACCACTGCGTTGCAGCTCGATAGGCGTTTGGAAGCCTATTGACCGAAGCAACGGGATGGTTCTTTTTTTATCCGCATGCAGCACCTCGCTCCTGCTCACATATCCCACCGGGTCCGTGCTCTTGGTATAGGTGCTGCTGACCTTCTGCATGTCATAGATCACGAGGTTTTTCTCCACCGGGCGCAAATCAAGCACCGCCAATATGGGCGTGCCGTTTTTGGCTTTGATGGAACCAAAAATAACCATCCTGGTATTTTGCTTTCCGCCACGCCCTATGTTCCGGCTTTTTAAAATGAGCACCGGGTCCTCCAATATTTCCGGAATTCTCTTGATTTCTGACAGCGTCATTTCCGGGTGTTCCCTTATGATTGTGCTGATTTTGTCAGCATTCATGTAAATGTCGCTCTCAATGGCACCAAGTCCCTGCAATACAGGACCTGTGCTCCCCAGCGTAAAGCTCTCTCTGTCGTCCTGGCCTTCACTATACCATTTCTGGATGTCACGGGCAAAGGATGGGTTAATGGAATACCGCACCGCGCCGCCCTCCTGGGCGGTATTTTTTTGCACTATTTTTGTCTGTCGCCCCGCCTCGTTATATGCCTCGGTCCAAAGCTGTGCGGCATCCTCCAGCGTTTTCATGTCCACGCCATACTCCGAAAAAGCGGCCTGGTCCTGGGCGGCGGTATTGCCGCGAAACGCCGACTTCACCTTGGAGATAAATTCCTTGATGGCATCCAGCAGCTTCCGGGCAACGCTCCGGTTCTTCTTTGCCAGCTCTCCAAACAGGTCCTTGTTTTCGATCAGCTCCTGGGTGAAATCCGCTGCAATTTCGTCCATGGCCTCCTCGGTGGTCAGGTTCGTGCCGTGGTCCGCAGCGTTAGCGCGGTACGCCTCCACGATAGCGGCGCTGCTGCCCTGGTTCTGCCCCGCGCGGTAATTCATCACATAGTCGCGGTAGTTCCGGTATGCCTCCGGCGCGAGCTGCTGGAGGCGGTGGGTGATTTCGTGCGCCGCAACAACGTCCAAGGGGTTGTCCGCATCCATGGCAAGCTGAATGGTGTTCTTTCCTTGCAGGAACACTCCGTTCCCAGCTCTTTCGTTTCCGGCCGCATCGGTAATGCTGTCCACCAGTTCGATTTTCACGCCAACGGCCTGCGCCACGCGGTTATAGAGCGCGGCGGTTTTGTTCGGGAGCTTTGCAACGTAGTCATTTTGGATCAGGCCCGCCTCGTCCCCATAGACCGTGGCATACTGCACACGCTCCTTCTCCGCCGCCAGAGAGACTGCCGCGTCGTTCTGTCCGGCCAGATAGGCCGCCTGCTGCTGAACGCTGTTCAGAGCGTCGGTGTACACGGTCTTTACCTGTTCCATGTCCATCCCGGACACCCCGGCCTGATAGTAGGCGGAGAACGCACCGTAATAGTCCGCCGCGTCTGTTGTCCCGTCGTACAAGTCCGCCGCCACCCGCTCCCCCTGCTTTCCCAGAGCCTGGGCCGCCCGCTTGACATTCTGGATGTTATAGACCTGCTGTGCCGGAACTTGGACCGCCTGCCGTTCTCCACCCTGCGCTCTGTTTTCCGCCGTCTGCACGACTGTCTGAGCCGCTCCCGGACCAGTGCGGGCAATCTCCCCCGCCTCCGTGTTGGTGGCATTCACAGACCTTGCAAGGTCTTCCACGGCGCTTTTTACCGCCGCCCGCTGCTGCGCCTTGCTCTGTTCGGGCGAAACCTGCACGCCAAGGGCCTCCATGGCCTGCTTGTCCATCAGCACCCGCTCCGCCATGCGGTTGGAAACCTTGTTCCCCGACACCGTCTGCCGGGCAGCTTCGGCCAGCAGCTCGTTGGCGCTCCCTCGCTCCTGTCCGGCTTCCCGGCTGAACATTCCGTTTTCCAGCATGGATGCATAGGCGTTGTCAATCCCGGTATCCGCCGCCTGCTGGATGTACCCTTCCCTGGAGTTTTCCAGATTCGAAACGGTCTCCACTCCCCCGCCAAGGCCGCCCAGAGTGCCGCCCACCAGAAAGTCGTATACCGCGTTTTCCAGATTAAAGGACGCGTCCTTCTGCCCCAAGGTTGTCCGCCGCAGAATCGGCTCCGCCACGTCCTCCAAAAACTCCTCAAAGCCCTCTTCCAGGAAGGAGGCCCCCGTGCGAAGCACCCCGTTCAGCGCAGTTTTTCCGCCCGGCGTCTGCGCAAACCGGCTTACCGCGCGGCCAATGGCCTGCTCTACCAACTCGTCGGTCATGCCTTTTCCAAAGGCGCTGGCGAAGGGGGCGGTCAGGTTGCCCAGCCGCTCGGTCAGCACCGACACCGCTGCACTCCCCGCGCCAAAGGCCAGTTGTTGGTTCAGATTGGCCTCCTCTTGCCGGGCCGTCTGGGCACTGCCGCCAAAGCTGCGGGCCGCCATCGGTCCCAGGGCGCTGCCTCCCGTCGCCGCTCCCAGTGCCATGTCGCCCAGCATCTGCAGCCCAGCGGAGCCAACGTCCACCGAAAACCGGCCCAAGGTTCCAAAACCGGCTTTTGCCTTCTCCAAATCCTCCGTACCGGTGTCCGTCAGCTGACTCTCCAACCCGTGCGCGGCCTGAACAGCCTTTTGCTGAACCTTGTTCCGTTCCACCTGGCTCATGGCATTCAACTTGCGGCTGGCGTCCGCCATGATGTTCTGGGCGCTCTCAAAATCCCCCTGACTCCAGTACCCCGGGTCGCTCCGGTTTTCGGCCTGCCTGGACTCGTAGCCCTGCTTCGCCTGGTCATACCGCTGCTGCTGCTCTTCCAAAAACTCCTTGTTTTGCGTGGTTCTGCTTTCCTGCCCAGCATCATACAGCGTTGACATCATTGCGGACATCGTAGCACCATAGTCCTTGACGGCTCCTTTGGCTACATTTCCCAACCGCTGGAGGACGCTTCTCCCGTTCTCCCGGTTCACCTGGTCAATTTCCTCCTGGACCTTGGCCGCCCCGTCCAAATCAAGCCCGGCCTCCAGCTGCCCCTTTTTCTGTTTCAGCGCATTCAGTTTGGAATCCACATTCTGGGCAGTCTCCCTGCCCCCGGAAAAATTGTACCGTCCTACCCCCATGGTTCCGGCGGTCTTTTCCTTGGAGGCCTCGTGTTCAGACTGCTTTTGAGCCGCCACATCGGTCCACTTGGGCAGGCTGAAGGAACTGGACGCGGCAGCCGTCCTCGCCAGCTCCTCATTGGCCGCACTGCGCAGCCGTTCCCTTGCCTGGGCGTAGCGCCCCGCATCGGAAGAGGTTGTCCCAGTTGAAGACTGGTTGGAAATGGTCGGTGATACCGCCCCCCGCTCCCTTTGTGCTGCCCGCTTTAACCGCGCCCGCGCATCGGCATATCGGTTTGTCGCCATCAAAACCCCTCCTCGTTAAATATTCCCCAGCGACGCCGCCAGCGCCCCGGCCTGTTCCTCTGTGATTTTCCCTTGAGAAACCAATTTGTCCAGCAGCGCATCAATGGTGGCAATAGAGCTTCCATCCTCTGTGGCATGGGCAAATTCATCCAGTGCTGCTTGCGGAATTCCGCTGATATCTGGGGTCACATTCCCAAACTCGTCTACGGGATCGCCATTCTGGTTCACCGACTCACTCCAGGATGAATAATCGTCGTAGAGACCTGTGTTGCTGCTGAATCCGTACTTCTTGTAGTTGTTGGAAATATAGCTCTTGGCGTGGCCGGAATCTAAGGCATCCTGGAATAGGCTGGTGTAGTCCTGGGTGCCGCTGCTCCTGGAAGTGCTGGAGCTTCTGCTGGACCCGCTGGAACTCCGCCCGCTCGTTGAGGCAGCCGCAGTCTTTTGATCCGCATAGTATTTTTCTTTCGCCGCAAGCTCAATCTGTGTGTACCCGGATGCAGAAATAAGCGCTGGGTCCAGCTTGGATGCCACTCCTCCGGAAGCTAAATAGTTTTCCACCCTCGTCTGCGCATCCGACTTTGCATTCTGGGACTTCTGATACGCCCATTCATCGGAGTACCGCACATCCTCCACCGAGTCCCGCCCGGTCTGATAGTCATAGCTCCGGTCATCGGAATAGGCCCCATAATTAAAGCTGCGGTTGTTGTTGTATTGCGACAACAGATCCTGATACTTCCCATAGTCCCCCTGTTCCAGGGCCATGAGCATGTCCAGGTTGGACCGCTGGTTGTCCCCCTCGTCCTGATACATCTCATAGGCCAGCTGCCGCAGCTCCGGGACCTTGTCCGCCAGGGCCTCCATGTAATTGTCATAGGTCTGCTGGCTTGCGGTGGCAGCGTACGAGCTTGCAAGCCCTCCTGTCCGGGTGGAAACCTGTCCCAGGGTATCTTGCATTGCCTGCTGGCCATTACGGGTGTAGCTCTCTTTATACTGCTGATAGGTGGGGTCGGTCTCCGCGTCATAGCTGAATGAGTCCCGGCCCAGAATCTGCTTTGTCAGCTTATCAATTTGCTTTTGATAATCGCTGACATAGGAGGGGGCGTCCGCGTAGGTAAAGCCCGCATTGGAAACCCCCTGGCTCGATTTGTTGTACTGTCTGCCGTCGGTCCCGCCGGAATAGTCATATTTGGCCCGCAGCGCCTCGGCGGCATCGTGGGCCACCTGCATCCCCACCGTGTCCCCCGATCCGTTCGCCTTATTCCACGCCTCCCCGGCAGCAGAAAGCGCCCTTTGGTCCTTGTTGGACATCCCAGCTTTTTCTTCCGCGCTGTAAGAGCTTCTGCCCGCGATGTCCTGGGAGAGCATTTCATCGTCCTTTTTGGTCGCCATGGTTTATTCCCCCTTCTCCAGTGCGGCCAGCCGCCGCTTCACATTGGCGTCGTTAAATTCCACCTGCTCCCGCAGATAGGCCAGATAGTTTGCAATCCGCGCCAGGTCTGTGCTGACATCTCCGGTCAGCTGGCCCAACTCACGATCCAAGATTGCCATCTTCCAGCGCCTCCTTTTTTGTCGAAAATTTGTTCCAGTTTTTAATTTACAAACAGGTGTTCTATTGGTATACTAAGGTCAGGAGGTAATGTCTATGGGCGCATATCTGGCTCCGGTCCTTGCCTTGCTTGGCGATCTGTTCCGGCTCCCGGAAGAGCGCCGCATGCGGCAGGACCTGGAACTTCGTACCAAACTGTATCAAGCGTGCATCCGGGAGGGACGGGACCCCTACGCAGACCCCCGCCTTATGTCCCACGAACTCCTTCGGGAGCCTGCAAACCGTCACAAAACTCCATAATGTCCACCCAGGCGGCGCTTCTGCGCCGCCGTTTTCTTTGCCTCTACCGTTCGCTCTCCACGCGAAATTCCCGCATTAGGGACAGCACGCCGCAGTCCCCTTTGCCGCTCAGTCGGACCTCGAACTTGTCGCACCGGTTTGGCGCGATGGGCAGCGTCCGCACGTCGGACTCTCCGCCCACAATCTTCCCAGCCTCGCGCCAGCGGCCCCCGTCGCATCGGACCTCGGCCATCATCCAAGCCCCCTTGGGCACTTCCACCCGGAGGAACAGCCTGGAAAACCGCTTGCGCCCCTGGGCCGTCTCAAAGAAGGGACACAGGGTTGCGCTCCACTCCACCGCTTCCGTTCCCGCCTCCATGGTGTATACGCTGCTTCCGCTCAGAAGCAGCAGGCTGTCTCCCATGCGGCAGAAGTCGGCGGCGTGGGTCTCGTCCTCCCGCAGCCACAGCCGGGTTGATGTGTAGTACACCAGCAGTCCCCATACTCCGGCCCCATCCGCGCAGGACAGCACATAGCGCCTTCCGTCCGTCCCCGCCACACCCTGATACCGCGCCGCTTCCCCCAGAGCATCGGAAATCCGTGTGGGCGTACCCCCGGCGTAGGCATAAACCCCATCCACGCCCAGGTAGTACAGCACCTCGTTTAAGTTGACCAGGCTCTTGTGGCACCCGGCCCGAATCCCGGCATACTGATAGCTGGTCATCTGGTACTCCGCCGGGTAGCTGCCCATAATCTTGTGCAGGGTCCGCTCCTTCCAGCACAGCACCGCGTTTCCGTAGCGGCAAATCGCCGTGAAATCCCCCTCGCTGCCCACCGCCACCGCATAGCTGTCGGTGGACACCCCGTCAAACACATAAAAATTTCTCGGATCCCCAAGGGCAGAGGCATAAATGGTCTTGTCCGCGTTGGAGACCCCCCAGATCCGGTTTTCGCTCTCGCAGATGTAGTCCATGGGGGGCAGGGGTCTGGAGATGACCACCTCACCCGCCTCACTCCCGGCGGTCAGCGTCCCATTTTTAAAGGTTATGGTGTCCCCCGTTACACTCTGCACCTGCAAATAGATGTCCTTGGCCGTATTGTTGGCGGTCAGCGTCACACAGCCGGAGATCCGCACCCGGTCTCCCACGTTGAAAAATGCGGTCAGCAAAGGGTTGGTGTTCCCGCCGTCATAAATGGTCACATTGATTGTCGTGGTACAATCGTATACTCCACCCACTATGGAAAACACATGCGCCTCAGAGTTCACCACCGCATAATATCGGGGCGCGACTTCTCCATAGCTCCCCTCCGTCGTGACCCCGTTATTGTCCGTGTAAATTCTCTTGGAATTCAGTATATAGGAGCCTTCCACGTCGGTTTTTAGCAGGGGAATGCAGTCTCCCTGCGCCACCCATGGAACACTGCCCCAGTCTGCCAGCCGTTTTTCCGTTTCCCCGGTCAGGGTCCATGCTTCGGTCTGACCGTCCCACACCATCTCGGAGTAGGCCTTTGCAAAATACGCCTCATGTTCCTTTCCATATTGAAACGCACTGCATATCCGGTCCGAGGTCCCCAGCGCGGAGGCTGGCTGCAGGGTAATCCCGTCTGCCGTAAAGACCACGGAATTCAGCGCGGCAGTCACATCAACTCCCATGGGTTTAAATTCCTTGTTGGTCAGATCCAGGTACACTCCGTCCGGCCAGATGCACAGCTTGGTATTCACCACGGCAAACTGCTTTTTCCCGGTCGTTACTGTCCCAACCGCTTCCCCGTCGTATAACAGCGTGGTCCCGTCCACCACTACCAGCTTCCCGTCCCAGGCAAAGATGGCGGATGGAATGGAATACTTCTGTCCAGACCGGCCCTTTCTGGGGGACAGACAGGGGTATCGCCTTGCGGACAGATTTTTGCAGACGGACAGCTCTCCATCCTTCCAGTTGTCCGTCTGATTCAGCCCCAGAAACGGAACCACCTCCCGGCGGTATGCCGTCTCTGTGTATTTCAAAATAGGCAATTTCATCCCGCGCACACTCCTCGTCCGATGCTACATCACATTCCGATAAAACCGCTCTTTGGGCAGATGCTCTCTGCGGTACAGCGCCCGCCATTCCTGTTGGGCCTGATCGAACAGTGCCACTGTGTTGTTATAGGCGCTGTACTCCCCCTGGGCAAATTCAATCATGGCCATCAGATACAGGTCGTACATATTGTCGTATGGGGCGGAAACCAGCAGGGGCTTGCCACCGTCCTCCGGCCATTGCTCCGGCGGCTTGGCCTCCGGAGTATCCGCCGCCGTCACTTCCCGCCAGGTTCGCCCATCCAGCTCCATCAGCCACCGGGCCTTGTCCTTCTCTTCCAGCGCGTTCGGCTTAATCCGGTCCACTCGCTGGATCACCTCATTGATGGTTGACATTTGCCCCACCTCCTCATTGCGCCGTGCCCAGCATTGCGGTCAGCTCCGTGTACTCGTCGGTGGTCAGCCGGTCGGCTGCCAGGTACACGTCCATCTTAGCCTGCAGGCCGTCGGTACGGCCCTTCTCGATCAGCAGTTTGCAGAGATTCAACACGCTCGTCATGGTTTACATCTCCTCCCTATTTCGCCAGTTCCAGCATGCATAGCCGCTCTTCATGTTCGGCCAGAAGATTCAGGGTGATTTCATCCGCCGTTGGTTCCGGATCTGCCGGGGCGGGCAGGCTGGCCTTCCACGCTTCCCAGTTTGTGGTGTCCGGGGTGACGGCGGTAACTACGCTACCTTCAACCGTCAGCGATACAAAGCCGTTGTAGGTTACCAGCTGGGCCGCCTGCTCGTCTGTCAGAACCAGTGAGCCGGGGAATTGGAAACTCTGCGGGGCTGGGTAGGCCCCGCTTTGGTTTGGAAGCGATTGAATATATTGCATAAGCCCTCCTTATCCAATGGAAACATATTTAAAAACAAATCCGGAATTATTAAACTGCATGCTAACATTTGTTCCGTCAAGATACCAAGATAGCGTGTTGCCGCTCAATTTTGCATAGTTTGCCGTATTCACGACTGGATCTCCACCCAAATTTGCATACCCAGGACTACTATATGTAGTTAACAATAGCGGAACGCAAAACAAGCCCCAATGAGAACTCGCATTTGAAGCGATAAAGACAACTTTTGGTGCAAATCCAAAGGTTATGCTGTTTGGACTACTCGACCCAACCGTTCCGGTCCCGGTGTATGATCCTATTGCAATTTTAGCGATTCCACCCTCTGCCATCAGGTCAGCCAAGCTGGTCCAATACGGGGCCCCGCTGGTTCCCTGCCGCAACAGAGACCCAGCCACCGCTGGAAAAGCCATCTGCCCCAGCGTAGTAGTGGCAGAGGGATAGATCAGCTGGTTTGCTGTCCAAGACGTTTTCCCGGTCCCTCCATTGCTCACCGGAACCGTTGGCAGTCTTGCGGTGGACAGCGTGCCGGATGTTATGTCCGTCGCCGCGTGGCTATGGCTAGCTGCCGCCGCACCGATGCTGGCGGGGGTGTGGGTGTGGCCAGCCTCTGCCGCCCCGATGCTCTCCGGAGTCACCGGGTCGCTGCCGCCGGTGGCGTGCTGGGCGGCATGGGCGGAGGCAGCCTTACCATCTGCCAGCACCTTCAGGGCCGCGTCCAGTTTGTCCATGTTGGCGTTTTGGTCTTCCACATTATAAAAGTCCGTTGTTGCCGGTTTTTTCAAATCATAGTTCGGCGTGTTACTCGCCATTGGAAATCACCTCATTTCTCAGTTGATCGTGGGTATAAGCGGCCAGCCGGCCATAGGAAAAGCCGGCCAAATATTGGTGCTGGTTGTACAGCAGAGACAGGTCAATAACCAGATTGGCAGGCACGATCCGGCCGAGCATGGACTCCACGTCGTCATAATTTTGCTTTGCCGTCAGGGCCACCCGGACCGTCAGGGTAAAGGCGCTCCCGGCCAGGATTGCGGAAAAGCCATCTGCCCCAGCGTAGTAGT
>JAYFPV010000222.1:0-14099 GCA_034927465.1 Lawsonibacter sp. | reverse complement strand
TACAGGACGCCGGAGGAACCGCCGATGGATGCCATCAGCGTCATACCCACCTTTTTCAGCATATCCGGAAGCGGCATCGCCTTCAGCTCCGCCTCCAGGGAAACGACCTTCCGGAATCCCATGTTCAGGTTCACCCAATGGTCCCCGTCGCCGGTCCTGGAATCCAGCTCCGTTACATAATCTCTGTTGGTTTGGATCACTTCGGCTGCAAGTTTGAGATAGTCCACATATTCCGCCGCTGTCATCGAAACACTCATTTTAGCCTCACTCTTTCCACGCCAGCGTGTCGCACGGTGCGTTCAGTAACGTGTTCAGTTCTGGATCCAGCCGCAGCAGGGACAGGGATGCGCCGGCCATCTCCAGGGAGGTCATATAATTGCCCACATAGTACCGGACCGGTTTAATTCCACGTGTTTTAAGCTGCTGATCCACTTCTCCGGCCAAAATATAAAGTTCCATCAGTGGCGTCCCGCCCAGCCCGTTGACCATCACCGCCGTCTCCCGGCCTGTGTAATCCAGATCTGCGCAGATCTTGTCCACCATAATTCTGCTAATTTCTGCTGCCGTTCCCAACTTGGTCTGCTGGATTCCCGGCTCGCCATGAATGCCCATGCCAAGCTCCATCTGATCATCACCAATGACGAATCCAGGCTTGCCAACACCCGGCAGTGTACAGGCAGACAATGAAATCCCGAAGGAACGCACGTTATCGATAACTTTCTGCGCCGTCTCCGCCACCTCTTCCAGGCTTGCACCGCTTTCGGCCTTCGCTCCGGTGATCTTGTGAACGAACACGGTTCCGGCGATTCCGCGCCTGCCGGTGGAATATGTACTTTCCGGAACAGCCACGTCGTCCCGAACGATCACACTGCGCACAGCAATATCCATATCTGTGGCCAGTTCACCGGCAAGCTCAAAGTTCATGATGTCGCCGGAATAATTTTTGATAATCAGAAGCACACCCTTGCCCGCGTCCGCTGCTTCAATTCCTTTCAGGATGCGGTCTGGAGACGGCGAGGCAAATACATTTCCCGCCACGGCAGCGTCCAGCATGCCGCAGCCCACATAGCCGGCGTGTGCAGGTTCATGGCCACTGCCTCCGCCGGATACCAGACCGACCTTTCCAGTCTTCTTTTCCCTGCGGAAGATGACTTTTCCTTCCGCATCGTAGGAAAGTCTGGGAGAAAGCGCAGCAATCCCGGTCAGCATATCGCTGACAACCGATTCTGCGTCATTCAGAATTTTTTTCATGCTTTCCTCCATCCAACATTTCGCTTTTAATTCCGTATTGGGCGTATACTTTTGGAATCGGAACATACCGATTCGTCGTCTTCAGCACCACTGTGAGCGCCACTGAAAGCAGCGTCAGAAGGACGTTGTGCGTCAGGAATGAAAAAAACAGCAACAGCGCAGCACACGCTACGCCCAGATACCAGAGAACGATCCTTAACCGTTTCATGTTGCACACTCCTTTTGATTTGCAGCTCTGGAGACGGCGCAGCCGTCGCCTCCGGAGCTGTAGCCAGCGTTATGCTTTCAATCCCATCACATTCATCAGATAAAACAGTTGATCCAGCGGAATCTGTTCTACATTGTCGTAACCAACCACATAGGATGCCTGAAGGCAGGCATTGCCAACTTCCTCTACATAGACCGATTTCATGTAGGCGTCATAAATGCTTTCTCCCACCGTCAGAAGCCCGTGGTGACCCAGGATTGTCGCCTCCGTGCCCTTCAGGCCCTTTACGGCAGAGTGAGCCAGGGCCATCGTACCGGGTTCTTCAAACGGCATAACCTTGCAAATCCCACCGTACATGGCGGCCTCAAAGACCACAGGCTTGATCTCCTTTCCAAGCACAGAAAACGTGCATGCATTGCGGGCGTGCGTATGGCAGACTGCATTCTGGTCCGTACGGCTCTTCAAAATTTCCGTGTGCATCGGCCATTCACTACTTGCTGTAAGGCCTTTCCGATTCTCCACCACGTTGCCGTCAAGATCCATGACGATCATGGCATCCACATCAATACTGAAGCGGGATTCGGCGTGGGGTGTTATGACCAGCAGGCCCTGTGCCCGGTCGATCTGGCTAAAATTCCCGCCGCCGTGCTTGCACAATCCATTCTCCTCCGCAAGCCGGGACACGCGGAGCACTTCTGCCTTCAGATCTTCTAACATAAATGTCTACTCCTTTTCTCCGGTATTGTCCCCGAATCGGCAATCAGTGGTTCATCCGGTCCAATGCGTTTTGCTCCTCAGCTTTCTGCCATTTGAAGTAGAAGATGGCCAGAACGATGAAGGCGGCCAGGCCGGCAAATGCCAGCGGCTGTCCACGGAAACACTCAACCACGATCCAGCGGATTTCGGCGATATCCATGCCCCACCACGCCATGTCCTGACCTGCGGCCAGCTGCGTGCCGGCTGCCGTGGCCAGCTTGGTCAGCATGGGGGCAAAATCAGAGGCGGACCAGCACAAAATTGGAACCATTATGTAACTGGTAATCAGCATCTTGATCAGGTCGCCCTTTGCAGCCATAAAAACGGCCGCACAGACACACACATTCATTAGGTTGCCGAACGGCAGCACTGTATTGCCGGGAAGGGCCATAGATACGACCAGCGCCACAGGAATTGTTAAGATAATTGCCACCCAGATCTCGGCGTTGCCGGCTAGCACAGGCCAGTCGAGGCCGATGACCAGATCGCGCCCGGGAAAACGTTGCTTCACAAATTTCTGGGCCTGGTCCGCAATCGGAGTCAACGCCGTCATAAATAGTTTAGAGACCATCGGGAACAGCATCAGCGCAGTTCCGGCCTGTACGCCCAGCAGGAAGGACCCCTTGCCATAGCCACCGACCAGCCCGATGATGGTACCGACGATAAATCCGATGACGTGGTTCTCGCCAAACACACCCAGCTTGGCGCGCAGACGCTCGGCGTTTAAGGGATTATGCTTGGGCAAAATTTTGTCCAGCAGGCGGCAGAACGGATAAAAGAAGATATTGCTTAGGAACATGGGGTGCGGCATCGCGACGCCAGGTACGCCGGTCAGTTCAGTAAGTTGATGTTTGGTAGCGTCGGCGTTCTTCAGCTCCAGAACAATCTGAGCAACCGCCACGAGGAAGGCAATCACGGGGTTTCCGGTGACACAGTAGACCAAATAGGCTGTGAAGATCTGGTTGCCCACGTTCCACATATCTACGTTCAGGCAGTCCGTCCAGCCCAGCACCAGCATGACAACGTTGACTCCGATTTGCACCGGAAACATCAGAAACGCAAAGCTCCAGGTCCAACAAAGGCCCAGTGCCGGCGCCCAGCCCATATCCAGTCCGGTCAGCTGCAGTCCGGTATTATTAACAAATGATTGGGCGGCTGTGCCGACAGTGTCGCTCATGTAGCCGATGATTAGGTTGATACCGGTCAGTGCGACGCCCAGCGTCAGGGCAGCAGAAAACGCCCTTGCTGGCTTCAGCCCGACAATCAGGCCGATAATCAGTAGGACAATCGGGATCACAACCGCAGAGCCCATATCCAAAAGGTTCTGGAAAACGGACGATAAAACTGACATTAAAGCGTTCCTCCTTACATATTACACTATTTCTCTTGGAGTGCCCAATTCCGTGGATTTTTTTGCTTTCCTACGGCAAAACGTTCTGTGTTATGCCTTGATGAGCTCCACCAGCCTGTCCATGGTTTCTTCTCTTCCCACGCCGGTCAGGAAAGGAATGCCACTGATGACCGGAATGGGGTACTCCTTCTTGACCCTCGCGGTCGGAGTAATCGAAACATAGATATCCGCCGTAGACATATAGAGATCCAAAGACTTGATGTCCACCGCTTCCACCTTTGCTTTTCCCGCGAGGCCGCGATCCTCCAGTTCTGTGTTGATTTTTGTGGCCACGGTTGAGGAAGTTGCGATGCCACCTCCACAGGCGACAATGATTGTTTTCATGCCATAGTTCCTCCTTTCTCCTATTCTCGCCAAGCCCAGGTCCCAATTTTTACGTCTCGGCGGCTTTTACAAAAGAATAAGCAAAATCCATGCCAACTTTGTGTATAGTTTTCAAGTCAACTGATTTCAAGGAAAAGTTTTCACATGATATACACTGTTTTCTCTTTTTGCTAATTCTGGTCCAATAGTGTATAATACTGTCTATCAGCCGGCGGCATCCGCCTTCTTTTCCTGCGTTTTTTGCGGAATAGTCTTTATACACCTTTTTGGCATGTAATTTGCTTACTTATGTTTCAGAACATCCGCAAAACACGCTTGGGCCTGTAGGAAGAAATCTGTCCTACCTCCCTGCAGCCAAAAAGGAGAAATAAAAATGGTAAAAGACAACGTTGGATTGAATATTAATCAACTGCTGCACGAGGACATGGTCTTTCTCGACCTGGAGGCAAAGACTAAGGAGGAACTGCTCGGAAAACTGTCTACGGCAGCCTGCGAGGCTGGATACGTCAAAGATACCTTTCTGGACGCCGTGCTGGAACGGGAATCTCTGTACCCCACCGCGCTCCCTACGCAGGTACTTCGGGTCGCCGTGCCGCACGCTGTGGATCGTTCCCACGTCATTCGGCCCGTCATCGTCTTGGCTAAGCTTAAGCACCCCGTTCTTTTTAAGGAAATGGGCGAGGGCATCAACGATGTACCTGTCGACGTGGTCTTCCTACTAGCCGTCAACGGCCCAAAAGATCAGCTGACAATCTTACAGCAGGTTGTTGGGATGTTTTCCAACCCCAACGCGCTAGAGGCAATCAAAGAAGCCGGCAACAAGGTATCGCTTATCCAAGCCGTAAAAACCAACCTCGGTGTCTGATGTGCCCTTGGCTGGACAGAAAGGCGGCACCCGTATATGAATGAACTCAAGATCCTGGCATATGTACAGCAGCAGATCGACGAGTCCCGGCTTGATGCGATGCGCAGCAACGGCAAATATGTCGGTGTCACTGCAAACGACATTGAACATGCGCTCCACATTGCCCGGTCCAACGCCAGCGCCGCGCTGAACCTGTTGGAAAAAAAGGGAAGCCTTATTAAGATCAACAGCCGCCCGGTCTATTTTTTTCCGACCGCGCCGCTTCTTCATCTTCTGCATGTTGCCAAGCTGGAGTCCTCATATTCTCCGGAAGACTTTGAGCGACTGATGCAGCCTCCGACTGCACCCCGAGACCCATTTGACAATCTGGTTGGGATTCATGGAAGCCTGCTCCATCAGGTTGAGCAGGCCAAGGCAGCGATTCTTTACCCACCGAAGGGGCTTCACACGCTGATTATTGGAGAGAGCGGCACCGGAAAAACCATGTTCGCGCGCGCCATGTACGAATTCGGCGTTTCCGCCTTGAAAAAGGACCACAAATCATTCCCCTATGTAGAGTTCAACTGTGCAGATTACTATCACAATCCCCAACTGCTGATGAGTCATCTGTTCGGCCATACGAAGGGCGCTTTTACCGGCGCCAATCAGGAGACTTCCGGACTGGTGGAAAAGGCCAACGGTGGGATTCTCTTTCTGGATGAGGTTCATCGTCTGTCTCCCGAGGGACAGGAGCTGTTGTTCTATCTCATGGATACCGGCCGATACCGCAAGCTTGGCGAGACGGACAACCTGCGGCAGGCCCAGGTTCTGATCATTGCCGCTACAACTGAATCTCCGGACGGCGTGCTGACCCGGACCTTTATGCGGCGCATTCCTCTAACACTTTCCCTTCCCCCCTACCGCGACCGGCTGCCGGACGAGCGGCTGCAAATCATTCAGTCTCTCTTCCAGCGGGAGGCAGCTACCACCCAGAAAACCTATGTAATCAGCCCAGAGGTTCTTCGGGCACTGATCTCGGATGATTTTCCCGGCAATATCGGCCAGTTAACCAACGAGATTAAAGTTTTGTGTGCCCGTGTATTCCTAAACAACGACAGCAATACTGAGGAGTTGGACCTCTCTTCTGACAGTCTTTCGCCGGCTGTGTGGCAGCATTACAAACAGGTGGGCGGGAAAACCTCCTTTGCCCGGTACCAGAACCTGGAACGTTTGGTGGTGTATCCAGACGCTGCAGCGTTACCTTGCAGTCTGTCCGAGGAACACACCGCTTACGAACGTCTGATGGACCGGGCATATACGCTAGCGGCGCAGGGCCAGAATAAGGAGGAGGTCGCAGAGACGCTGGCCGAACAGGTTCGGGAATATTGCAATGATATTCTAAAAAACTGCCGCCGTGAGGACATCCGAAAAGACGAACTCTACAAAGTCGTTGATTCGGAGATCGTGGACTTTACGAACGAGGTTCTTCAGTCCCTTACACAGTCGCTTGAAGTTGACTGTTCTCAGCGGAACATTCTGGTCCTATCCCTACATTTTAAATATTTGCTGGACAGAACGCATACTGCGAATGGCGTGTCCAAGACCCAGATTGTACACATGGAACAAGTCGCGCAGCCGGAGCTCTCCGCAGCAAATCAGATTGTCAGTGCATTGGAACGCCGTTTTCACACGCAGGTCCCGCCGGAGGAACAGTATTTTGTCGGTATTTTACTTGCCAATATGGCCAACAAATCCGCCGAAACAGAAAGTGCTATGTTCATTGTCGCCCATGGTGCCTCAACCGCTTCCAGCATCGCCAGTGTATGCAATCGGCTGATGAACTGCGATTTTGTGCATGCAGTTGACGCTCCGCTGGATCAGGATGTGGAGGACACCTACTGCCAACTGCTCCATGAGGTACAGCGGCTCCCAGAGGTCAAAAGTGTTATTTTGCTGGTGGACATGGGTTCCCTGACTACCTTCGGTGACAAGATCACACAGGAAACCGGAATCCCCACGAAAACGCTTGTCAACGTCACAACGCTGCTGGCTCTGGACGTTGCACGGAATCTGCTGGGACATGAGTATACTGTTGAAACGATTTATCAAAAATATCAGGCGGTGCCCCTCCCCGCAGCACCCCTTCCGAAACCGAAAGAGCCCGCCGTGTTGACGATCTGCGCTTCAGGGGTTGGCACAAGCGAGGCGTTTCGTGCCAGGATTGCAGATCATCTGGCCGCCGCAGGGATGGCACATATTCACGTCTTATCGCTCAGCCTAAACGATCTGCAAAGCAAAACCGAGTCTTACCAGGCCATCCGCACAAAGTTTAACGTGCTGGCCTGCGTCAGCAACATGAACTGTTCTATTGACGTACCGCTTTTTCACATCTCGCAGTTGATCTCTGAGCAGGGACGGCAGGATTTTCTGCATTTTATTCATCAGTCTGACGATACGCCGGAGGGCGACGTTTTAACGGAGTCCATTCACTTTCTGTCTGAAAATGTCATGTGTCTCAATCCGGAAATGGCCGTCCCCTACTGTGAACAGTTCCTTGAGGCTGTCAATCTTCCACAGGTGCAGTCCGACCGTGAGCTTCATCTCTCCCTGCTGCTTCACCTTGGCTTCATGTTGGAGCGTATCGTCTGCCGAAAAGATGTGTTGTTCGACGACAGAGATGTCTTCATCGCCCAGCACGCAGCACTATTTAACACACTTCGGTCCAAGTCTTTTCTCCTGGAATCGGCGTTTGATATTACGTTGAACGACTCCGAACTCTGTTTTATAATTCAGGCAATTACGCAATATCACCCAAAATATCTGGTTTGAGACGCTCCGGGTCATCCTAAAAAGAGCAGTTCGTCTGATTTCATTGACGCCTAAAAGCCAGGGATCCGCTGATTCAATCAAACGATGTTGCCGCGATAGTCTATCTGAAAAAGGCAGGGGACACTGCTATTTGGAATAATACGCCTGTGTTTACCATCGGGACTTCCTTATTGCTGCAACGGAAGAATTAATGCAGATAAAAAACAAATCCGAACCCTTCTCCAATCGGAAAAAGGTTCGGATTTTGTTGTTTTGGTGGAGATAAGCGGGATCGAACCGCTGACCTCTTGACGTAGTTATAGACACTTTTGGTTATAATCTCATACTGCTTTTTTAATAGGCCAGCGTTTTCCCATTTCGGCTTCCAGCGCTAAAAACTCTGCTCGGACTTCCTCACTGAGATTCAATTTGCCGCCGTTCTCAAAGTAATCGACGTAGCAGGCCTGCTTATAAACAATCTTGATACGCTGCGTTTTCTTGCCGTCCACAGTTTCCTTCGCTCCCACCCTGATCTCGGAGATTAGCTCGTTTAAGGTAGTTGCCGTCAGTTCCTTGATGTCCTGATACCCGGCGATGACCTTGAGAAATGCCGCTGCCTCGGACTGGCGCTTTTTCTGATCGTTCAGCGCCTTTTGAAGCTCGTCTCTCTGTTTTTTCAGCGCAGATTGCTCTGTTTCAAACTTCTCCATAAGCGCGTGGCAGCGTTCGGGCGGAATCCGGCCGAGGGCGCTGTCTTCATAGAGCTTGCCGATAACCTCGTCCAGTTCGTCAATGCGGGCGGCCATTCGCCCACATTCCTTTTCAACGGCCTTTTCCTTTTTGTCCAGCAACCCCGACGCCTCGCGCTCCAGCCGCGTCAGCAGGTGCTCATCCATCTGTGCGGCGAACTTGGCGCGGCGCCTGATATCGTGAAGCACTGCGTTGTACAAATCGTCGTAGGTGATGAAATGCGACTTGCAGTAGCCTTTACCCTTGGTCCCATATAAGCTGCACTGATACCGGGGCCTGCCTTTATTGGAGGAATAGTTGAGGGCATAACCGCAGTCGTAGCATTTGGCAAGACCGGCGAAGATTTGCTGTGCGCCCTGATTGTCGCTGCGCTTTCGGACCGCCAGTTTTTCCTGTGCCGAGTCCCATGTTACCTGATCAATGATAGCTTCATGCATTTCGTCCACCACAATCCAGCTTTCCTCTGGCATGGAGACGATGTCCTTGCATTTGAAGGAACGTACCCTTCGTCTCCCGCTGACGACCTTCCCGAGATACGTGGGGTTATTCAGGATAGTCTTAACTGAGGATTCGTGCCAGTCATGAGACTTTCGCCAATACTCGCTTTTGTGGTGAGTGGGAAACTTGATGTTGTTGTAGGCCGTGGGGTTCAATATTCCAGCGTCCCGTAACCTCCTGGCAATTGCCTTGTATCCGAGACCGTCGCAGGCATAGCGGAAGATAAGCTTTACTGTTTCGGCGGTTTCCTCGTCCACCAGAAGATGATATTTGTTTTCCGGATCGAGGATGTAGCCGAAGGGCGCTTTCGTGCCAATAAATTTGCCGGCCTGAGCCATGCTGATTTTGCTGGCCTTGGATTTTTTACTGGACTGTTTGGCATGGTACTCGTTAAAGTAGTTGATGATGGGTACCATGTCCGCCGAGGGTTCGTTGTCGAACATGCTGTCGAAGCCGTCGCCTATGGCGATAAAGCGCACGCCCAGCCTGGGGAAAATCTTTTCGATATACTCGCCGGTTCCAATGTAGTCGCGCCCGAGCCGTGAGAGGTCTTTGACAATAATCATGTTGATCTTGCCCGCCTGAGCATCCTCCATCATGCGCTTGAAGGAGGGGCGATCAAAATTCGTCCCAGACCATCCGTCATCAGCATACTCGTCAATGACGGTATAGCCGTTTTTCTGTGCGTACTCGGTGAGAATATTTCGCTGATTAGTGATAGAGTTACTCTCTTTTCCCGCGTCCTCGTCGCGGGAGAGGCGGCAGTATAGGGCCGCCTTATATTCGTTTTGGGGGAATAGCATCTGTTTGCACCTCCTGTGTGTCCCCGCAAAACGGCTATACGGATATCGCAAGCACACCATATCACAGATTTTCAGCGATATCCATACAAACCGTCCGAAAAGATTATTTGCCGCCGAGCTCTTCGATGTCCCGCTTCATTAAGGCAATCAGCGCGTCCAGCATATCCGTTCTTTCCTCCTCACGGCAAACGCTCTCCACAACGAACATGGTGCCGCCATTTTTCAGTTCATATGATTTTTCTGTTTCCTGTTTCAGCATTTTTGCTCCTCCTTTGTGGTAGCAATCGACCTATCCTTTCCATCGTCATTACGGCTCGTCCGCTTCGTCCGGACCACTCTGAAAAGCTACCGCGTCATCCATTGTAACCCTACCCTTGGTTCTCTTCACATCCGAGACACAGCGGGCGCGGAGCCGATGAAGCTCCTCATCCGTAATATCCAGCGTGGTTGCCAACAGGTGCATCATCATGCTGGTTTCCACCGACAGCCGGAATAGATTATTCGCGACACGGTTTTCGGTCAGCTGCAGGGTCCCTCGGATGGATGAAAGGAGGGCTTTTGACAGATAGTACGTGGTATCCTCCGTTCCGAGGTAGCCCATATAAAAGCTGAGCGCTTTCTCCACAAACTCACTGCGGCTCTTGCAGTTGTCCTTTTCGAGCCAGCCGTCCATTCGGTTCATTGTTTCGGGGTAAAGCCAGACTGTGGTTCTTGCTTTGGGACTTTTCATGATAACTCCTCCTTTTCGTGGACGACCACCTACAGGGTGACCGTATAACTGCTTGTATTTTCCTGCTTTTCACGGGATTCCGACCACCTGTACCGCACCAAAGCCCCAATCCGACCACCTGTCGCGGAATCCCTGAAACGCCCGCACTGCGGGCGTTTGTGCCCGGCGGGAGGTCGCGCACGACCACCCGCCTTTCTCCTGCTCTGTTTTCGACGCGGGGTATATGCCCATTTTTGCCGCTCATGATGCTTGTCCGCTCTCCCGCAACATCGGCGCACACCCGCGACACGGTGCGTTTTGCGCTCCAGAGCGGTACGGATGCCAGCTCCCCCGGAAGATCGGACACAGGGGCAGACGTGGGGCAACACGGGCGCTTGGGTGCAGCCGTCGGCTGCGCGTTGTTTTGTCTCGGAGGATAAGGCGGATTCCTTCGGACCGGTCTTATCCTCCTGTGCACTAAAGCAATGTGAGCCAACATGGTTCACTTTTTACACTGAACTTTCAAACTTGAACCAAGTGGGAACATTCTGGCGTTGCCCCTATCCAGTGCCGACAGGGTCAACAGGGTCGATATTAGTGATAGTGGCAGCGTTATCATCCATATCGTCACTATCGGCACTATCGTCACCGTGAGGAACCGCATACAGGTCGATCAGCCGCTTCCCATTGCTCCTACGGGTACTGAAACGGATGCCATGCTGGCGCAGTTCCTCGCAGTTTTGCAGGAGAAGACGGGAGAGCGTCCGGCCGCTGACCTTATTTTTTTCTCTGCCCATCAATTCCACCAGCTCGTTTGGCGTGCTATGGTATTCGGACTTGTCCTTCATAAAGTCAGAAACAAGAAGAACAATGTCCGGCAAAAGCAGATCGGGATTTTCCCGGCTGTCGGAGACCAGCTCCCAAATGTTGCTCTCGTTGCGCCGCAGCTCCAGCTCCCGGTACTCGATATCCCGACCGATGCAGGAGAGCGTCGCCTTGCCGCTGCCGCGCCGTTCCTCCACCAGCGTGAAGCTACCATCCACCGCGCCGGACAGCCCCGTGGTGCCGGAAATGCGGTTGAAGGGGTCGGCGTCCTTCTGCTTTCTGAGATGATGGATCAGCAGTATGGCAATGCCATGCTTGTCCGCCAGCTTCTTGAGGGTGGTCAGGTCGGTATAGTCGTTAGCATAGGAGAGGTCGATGCCGGGCCTGCGGACCATCTGCAGCGTGTCAATAATGATAAGTACCGTGTCCGGGCAATCCGCCACGAACTGCTCGATCCGCTCCTCCAGCCCTTCGCCCAGCCGGACGCTCTCCTCGCAGAAGTGAACCTGCGGCGGCGCGTCCTCGGTGATTTCGAAGAGCCGGTTCTGGATGCGCAGGCGGCTGTCCTCGAAGCAGAGATAGAGCGTTGTGCCCTGCTGTACCTTGCTACCCCAGACCTCCTCCCCCTTGGCGACCGTCACCGACAGCCACAGCGCCAGCCAGCTCTTGCCGGATTTCGGCGCTCCCGCCAAAAGAAACAGTCCCTGGGAGAGCAGCCCGTCGACCACAAACCGGATGGGTGTCAGCGGTTCGTTCATCAGAGTCTCGCCGTCGATGGTGTTGAAGCGTTCTGTCATGATATTTGCCTCCTTTTTCTAAGTTTAAGTTTAATTTCTCCCTCTACTTTTTTTAGGAAAACTTCCGGGGTGCTGAGTAAAAATAAAATGTAAATTTACAGTTTGTTCATATTTAGTTGCCTGCTTTCAATGCTTTTTGCTTCAGTGCCTCATTGCCCCGAGCAAAATATTAGAATATAATGATAGAAAAAGAATGTTTATCATATCGTGATATGATAAGGAGACGACATGAAAATTTGCCATACCACCGCTTTCCGGCAGATGAAGCCCGCGCTCCTAAAGTCCAAGGTCTTGGAACTGGTTGGTCCAAAGGGGAGCGGAAAAACCACCTTTGTGTTGGACTACTTTTCGGAAAAGCCGTATTTCTACTTTTCCTTTGCGGGACTGGAGGAGCGAATGGCCCGTCATCTGCTTGGGGATCGTCTGACTCAGGAGTTGAACTGCGCAGTAGTGCCGGAAACCTGGGATGAGATTTTCTCCGCGCTTAACCAAGTGGCTGTGCGGACAAGGACTTTTATCTTTGATCATCTGGACAGCTTTGCGTCGGACCGGACGTTCTGCTCAGCGCTGCAAAAATATATTGATGATCCCAATCGGCGGTATGTCTTTCTGGTGCTGGTACATACGGATACCGTTTTGATGAATTTGCTGAGCCTCCAAAGCCGCCGGATTGAGCTTCCGTACTGTACCGTCGCGGCCATTAAAAAAACCTGCCCAAAATGGACAGGTCAGGATATCCTTGAAATATATACGCTCAGCGGAGGGATACCCGTAATCGTCAACAGTTTCGCAGAGGGTGAACCCATAGAGGAATCCGTGCGGCGGTTGCTGACGGAGGATTCACCTTTCCTCACCTTTGCAGAGGAGGTTTTGTCCGCGCGTTTCCGCAGACCGGAAAGCTACGCAATGCTGCTACACGCTATTTCCACCGGGCATGGCAGCGTCAGCGAGCTTGGCAAGTTCAGCGGATATCCCTACAATAAGTGCGATAAGTATTTAAAGGCGCTGATGGCGGCAGGCTTAGTGAAAGCGGTCAAACAAAAGACCGAAAGCGGTGCCGAAAAGACCAGTTACCAGATCGGTAATCCGTATTTCCGGATTTGGTTCCGGTCTGTCTACCCGAATCAGACTATAATCGCTGAAGGCGGATTTGCCGCTTATTTTATCTCAACCCTGCTACCCGAAATTCGGGAAACTGATGTAGAACGCGAATATACCGCCGCGTGCTTCCGGGCGCTGAAACACCGCGTGGATGGTCAGGTTCCGGCGAGCCTGCGCAGTGCCGTCGCTAACAGCCCGCTTACGGTCAAAGACGCGGATTTTTCCTATACCTTTGACTTCGCGGGAAAGACGAAAAACACAGCGGTGTTTGTAAAAATCTTTCACGATGATAGCTCCGCGGTCGGCAGAGCCCAGTTGGACGCCCTGGAACGCGCGGTAAACCTGTTTCACCTCTATGCGGACAGCCAGATCTATCTGTTCAGCAAGCGCCGCTTTTCCGACGCGCTAATTAAGGAGGCTACATTCGGCGTGGTGAAGCTTTTTACCGTTGACAGGCTCAGATTTTGAAACTTTTGGAGATACTGTGCATCTGGCTTTTACAGTGCATCAATTTCACCTGGAGTATGGATTAACTCGAGCAAGTCAATTACCCTGAGTACAACTTTCTGTGGATAATATCGACGAGCTGTAAGGATCAGGGTAAGGCCGTCCAACTGCTGCTTTTTTATATGTGCTGCCAACAGTTGCTCTGGATGATCCGCGTCAATATGTGTATTCGGAACCACACTCACCACATCGATCAGCTGGAGGTATTTCCAATTCTGATCCGTAACGACCGTGGGCGGCCTTCGCACCTTGATATGGCAGCGTTCCGGCAGATTTGTCCTATATCGATTCGTAGTGATTCCAATATCTCTTGGAATCATGGTTGTCAGTCCCAGCTTGTTGAACAGGGCTGCCCCGGATTCATAGCCTATTTTTGCGCCGTCTTGTTGCGTTAGTGTTTCCATCACCATTTGGTCGATATCGGGGGTAAGTTTTCCGAAAACGGTTTCTTTCACATGGCAGTACATACCCTTTTGAAGCCGCTCAATTTCGCCATTGTCCGCCATG
>JAYFPV010000089.1:0-2658 GCA_034927465.1 Lawsonibacter sp. | reverse complement strand
GGTTTTATGTATACATTCAATGAACCGCTGATGTTAGCCGAATACATTTCTAGAATTTTTGAGTCCGATGAATTGGCAGAGTCTTTTTCTCGTGAATCCTATCGTAGGATTCACGAGAAGCAGTATAGCGACATAGTTATAGAAAAGACTATGGAAAATTATTATGAGATAGTCAAAGATTGGAGCAAAGGATGACCTCAATCTTTGAAAGAAATCGTCATGTCAGCGTCAAGTAGAATTGAACAGTTAACGCCAATTAATTTTGAACACTTTCGCTAATAAACATGCTCTGTCGATGTTTCATACGGTAGCTGGCTTCATTCATATGAACGACTTCAGCTCGATGCAGAATACGGTCGAGGATGGCCATTGCGACTCCCTCATCCCCCAATAACTCTCCCCATTGGTCGGGACTCTTATTTGAGGTCAAGATAATCGAACTCCGTTCATACAGATGATTGATTAGATGAAAAAACAGGGTAGCTTCCCTTTGGTCCATTGCCATATACATCAAATCATCAATGATTACTAGATCAGACGCTCGGATCCGATTGAGTTGGACCTGCGCTTTTCGCGTGAATTCTTCAGTTTTCAGGAGGGAGAGTAGTTCTCCCATTGTCACGAACGTCACCTGGAAACCCTTTTGGATGGCTTCCATGCCTAAGGCAATGGATAAGTGCGTTTTCCCCACACCGCTCGGACCCAAAAAGATGAGATTATACTGCTGCTCAAGCCAATTAAGCTCTTGTAGTTGGGTGAGCTGCCGTTTGCTCAGGGAAGTCTGATCCGATAGATCGAATTCCGTCAGTGTCTTGTGGTAAGGGAATTTAGCCCATTTCAATCGTTTCTGAATACTTTTCTCCTCGCGCTTCCTTAATTCGAAACACACAATTTCCTGCACAAGTTCCCGGTAGGTCCATGAGGCTTGTTCAGCCTTGCGGAACAGTTCGGGCAACTCGTTGGCAGTTTCCACCAAACGTAGCTGTCTGAACTGGCTTTGCAGCGCGTCCATGCTATCATTCATGAGGCTGCACCTCCCAGAATTTCCGTATAGGTACTCATCGGGTGTGTTTCCACGGTGATGTCAGTGCTATCCGATCGGATAGCTTTTACCGCTGGAATAGGTGGTGTCTTTTTCCGAGGGGCGGCCAGGTATTTAGCCACATCTATAAAATCATTTGCACTCATCAGATGCTCGGACATACACTTATGTAGGGCATCATCGATGACAGTGGGGTACTCAGCGGCTGCCTTCTGCAGAACGGCCAGTTGATCTCTTTTGTAGCGCGGATACTTCTCCATCAAGACATCAATGTAGCGTGAGGCAAGCTCCAAATCTTTGAATTGCTGTGCTACCGTTTCTTTATAGCTTTGAATGCCTTTCGAGCGATCGCGCCCATGGTTTTTATTTTTGATCAGTTTGCCGGTTGAAGTCTCCAGAGGATGGTTCGCCAGAACTTCCCCATCGGGATGTTTTCTGATGGTGAGCCGTTTTTGATCGTTCTTATCCTGCTCGATTTCAATAGCCACTGTATTCAAGCCTTTCGGTCTGTAAGTGCCTAGTGGCACGGAATAACGGTTGGATTTGTAAAAAACCGTATTGTCCTTGTTTACTGTTCTTGTTATACTTGAACCGGTGATACTCTCGGTTGAGAGTAGTTTTGAGACTGGTTTTAAGTGTTGCTTTTCGAGGAGAAACACTTCTACCGGTCTCTTTTTTGTTGTGCCGTGAACCCTTTGGTTGCCTGTTCTTTCCAACCAGGCTAAACAGCGCTCATTCCAGTTTTCGATTGTCGTATAAATACGGCTATCGGCGAAATTCCGTTTCACATACTTTACCGTACTCTCCACTTTTCCTTTCGATTCAGGATCGGCTTTGCGGCATAAATGGACTCTGAACTTTCGCTCTTGCTTGTACGCCTGAAATTCTCCGGTCAGGATCATGTCTCCTGCGTGCTCACTCACTGTGATGAGATGATCTTGATCATAAACGATTTCCTCCGGCATTCCCCCAAAGTATTGGAAGGCATTCTCGTGGCTGCGAATGGCATCACGTGTCGTGAAGGGGCGGTTTTGCCATTCCACATAACGGTAGCGTGAATGGGAGAGTAGAAAACAAATACAGTATAATTTGATCTCTCTCTGATCCTGCGTCTTTTGGCGCGTTTCGCCCCAATCGACTTGCATCTGTTTCCCCATCGGTTGTTCTTCAACCGCCTCGTATTGCCTCACAACTTTAGTCTTAGCTATCTGATATTCTTCGCGTATCTGATTCACATACAACCGCATCGTACTTTCACCAACGGTGAAGTCGGGGAATTTCTCCAGCAGCCAATCCTGTATTTGAGAGGCATTCAAATGCGGATACTCTTGAAGCCAAGCAACAATCCAATCCTTGTACGGATCCAGCTTTTTCTTTCGGGACCCTAAAGAATTTACCCATTCAAAAGCTTCTTCCGTTGTCATCTCCAAGTAGGTGTAAACTGTTGTGCGGGATATCTTCAACTGCCTTGCGATTTGTTGAATGGAAAAGTTCCGCTCTTTCATTTGCTGAATTTCCAAATATAACATTAACTTCTTCTTCACCTTTCGTCCTCCAATAACCTAAAATACCTTTAAAAGTATACAGGATTGGAGTTATTCTTTGGCGAAAGTGTT
>JAYFPV010000047.1:0-5255 GCA_034927465.1 Lawsonibacter sp. | reverse complement strand
GGTAGGGCTTAACATCGAACTGGGGGGCGGCATCCGGTGCATGGACGACATGGAAGCGGTGTTTGATCTGGGTGTGGCCCGAGCGGTCATTGGTTCCGCTGCAGTCAGCCATCCGGAACTGGTTCAGGCGGCCGCAGAGCGCTATGGGGACCGCATTGCTGTGGGTATCGACACCAAGGACGGTAAGGTCAAGACGGCCGGCTGGGTGCAAGATTCCGGGCTGGACTATTTGAAATTCGCGAAAACCATCGAGCTAATGTCTGTAAAGACAATTATCTTTACAGACATTGAAACGGATGGAACGCTGTCGGGTCCCAGCTTTAGTCGGCTGGAGAAACTGCAGAAAGCGGTGTCCTGCCGGATTGTGGCTTCCGGAGGAGTGTCCAACAACCGGGATATTCAGGATCTGGCGGCAATGGGGCTGTATGGCGCCATCATCGGGAAAGCCTACTACGCCGGTACCATCGACCTGGCTCAGGCGGTGGCGGACGGAGGCCCCCAGGAATAAGGCTTCACGGACGGAAGATAAACTCCGTCCCATGGAAAGGTGTTGGTTGTTATGCTGGCCAAACGCATCATCCCCTGTTTGGACGTCCGGGACGGCCGGGTGGTCAAAGGAGTGAATTTTGTCAACATCCGGGATGCAGGCGACCCGGTAGAACTGGCCAAGTTCTATTCGGAGCAGGGGGCGGACGAGATTGTTTTTCTGGATATTACGGCGACCAGCGATACTAGGGATACGGTTGCCGACGTAGTGGAGCGCACCGCATCTCAGGTGTTTGTTCCGCTGACAGTTGGGGGCGGGATTCGTACCCTGGAGGATTTTCAAACTCTTCTCCGGGCCGGTGCGGATAAGATCTCGGTTAATTCCGCCGCCGTCAAAGATCCGACCCTGATCTCCAGGGCCGCAGAGCGCTTTGGTGCACAGTGCGTCGTTCTGGCAATTGACGCCAGAAAGCGCCAGGACGGGACCTATGAGGTCGTCACAGCGGGAGGACGTACGCCCTCCGGGCTGGACGCCGTGGAATGGGCTAAGCGGGGAGAAGCTCTGGGCGCGGGGGAAATCCTACTGACCTCCATGGACGCTGACGGCACAAAAGCGGGGTTCGACCTGGAGATGACGAAGGCAATCACCCATGCTGTTTCCATCCCGGTTATTGCGTCCGGCGGTTGCGGAAGTCTGGAGCACTTTGCCCAGGTATTTGAGGTGACCGGCTGCGATGCGGCGTTGGCAGCATCGTTGTTTCATTTTGGGGAACTGACCGTGCCACAGGTGAAGAAATTTCTGCGCCAGCGGAATATTCCGGTGAGGTAAGCGATATGTTTAATGTTGACGTATTCTTTCAAAAATCAGATCTGATTCCGGTGGTGATTCAGCACGCCGAGACAAAGGATGTCCTGATGCTGGGCTTTACCAACCGGCGGGCCGTGGAGCTGACGCTGGAGACAAAAACCGCTTGGTTTTGGAGCCGAAGCCGTCAGGAATTGTGGAACAAGGGCGCTACATCCGGAAATTATCTCCATGTGCAAAGGGTCGTTGCCGACTGCGACATGGACACCCTGCTTTATTTCTGCCTTCCCGATGGGCCCACCTGTCATACCGGAGCGCCCAGTTGCTTTTTCCATGAAATTGCGCTATAATCACCAAGTGAACAGAATGGTTCCGCCCGCTTGGGAGAAACTGAGTTTAAGAATGGAGCGATTCCCATGAACGATACCATGCAGCAGCTGTACCAGGTGGTGCAAAGCCGGAAGGCCGAGCCACAGGAGGACTCCTACACCTGTTATTTGTTCAGCAAAGGGCTGGACAAGATTTTAAAAATGGTGGGCGAGGAGTGCTCAGAAACCATCATTGCCGCGAAAAACGGGGTTGCGGAGGATACGGTTGGTGAAATTTCCGACCTGCTTTACCATTTGACCGTCATGATGGCTCAGCTTGGCATCTCCATGGAATCGGTCATGAAGGAGTTGGACCGCCGCAGTGAAAAAATCGGCAATTTAAAGCAATTTCACGTCAGCGACCACAATACGTAAGGTCGCCGCTTGGAGAGGAGTGTTCAATATGAGTTTTAATCCCAATGAATTCGACCGCAGCTTTGTCCCGGAGGGCCAACTGGAAACGCTGGGCCAGTACACGGCCAAAACCTTCCTCTGGATGGTGCTGGGCCTGATGGTGACCTTCGGCGTGGCCATGGTCTGCTGGATGACCAACGCGACCGTTTGGGCGCTGACCAACATCCCCTATGTGCATATGATCGTGCTGGTGGCCACGTTAATCCTGTCCTTCACCATGGCCAGCCGAATCGAGCGGATGGCGGTGGGAACGGCCAAGGTCATGTTTCTTGCCTTTTCTACGCTGTTTGGGTTTACCATGTCCATTTATCTGCTGATTTTTCAGCTGGGCAGTCTGATTTTTGTTTTCCTGGCCACTGCCGTCTACTTTGGTGCTCTGGCTGGCTATGGCTATCTGACGCATCGTGATCTGTCCGGGCTGCGCCCCATCCTGATGTTCGGCCTGATTTTTCTGATTGTATTCGGCATTATCACAATGTTTATTCCGGCGTTTACGCTGCTTGACCAGGCTGCCTGCCTGATCGGTGTTGCAATTTTCCTGGGCTTTACCGCCTATGACACGCAGAAAATCAAGGCCTATTATCAGTATTATGCGGGTTACCCAGACATGCTGGCAAAGGCGTCGATCTTTTCTGCACTGCAGCTTTATCTAGACTTTTTGAACCTGTTTTTATATCTGCTGCGGTTTTTGGGCAACCGGAGAAACTAAAGAAGTTTCAGACTGAGAAAACAAAAAAACAATGTCCGTCTGATCAAGGCGGACATTGTTTTTTATCGGTTTGAATGTTACTCAGCGGTAGGAGAGAAGCACATCCACGTCCTTGCGCTTGGGGGCCGGGCCAATCTCCGCGGCATGGCCCAACGCGATCAAGGCCATCAGCTCCTGATCTTCTGGAATCTGAAGATACGCTTCCAGCCCCTTGCGGTCGAAAACCCCCATGATAACGGTGGCCAGACCCAAATCGTGAGCGGCCAGGCAAAAGGTCTGGGCGGAAATACCGCAGTCGTAATACTGCCAGCCCGCCTCCCGGTCCGTGCTGTAGGTGCCATCCCGTTCAAAGCCGCTGCGGGATTTGACAAAGGTCTGAGCAACCAACAGGGGAGCACTGCTGAGAATGGACGGGTTGTTGGAGCCCGGCAGGCAGAACCGATCGATGATGTCCTGGCGGACAGTCGGGTCTTCAATGGCGAGGTAGCGGGTGATCTGGGTGTTCTTCCAGGAGGGGGCGTAAGAGGCCAAAGAGACAATCTGCGCCAACAGCGCATGGCTGACGGGCTCCTGCGTATAGTTACGCACGCTGCGGCGGGTCAAAATACAGGTTTGAGTGTCCATGAAAAGTTTCCTCCGATCATGTAAAAAACAGATGAATTTATGGTGTTATAGCCAAAAAACGGCTATGATCCGTTCATTTTGCCGTTTTATTCCCGGCTGCGCCGGGACCGCAAAATATGGTAAAGATACCATGAACATTACACGTTCATGGTATCTTGAACCAGAGGGATTGTCAAGAGTCGGGAGACGATTTTCATCTGCCCAGGGGAAGCCTACATGACGCAGGAACAGGGTAGAACGAATCGTTCGTAAAAAAGAAAGTGCCGGGGAAATAGGATTCTGCTTTTCATTTGCGGAAAGACATGATAAAATAATAACGTATATACCTTGGGCGGGGAGAACACCATGATCATTTTAGGTATCGACCCCGGAGTGGCCACCATCGGTTTCGGGGTGCTCCGGACAGAGCAGCACAAAAATATCCTGCTCCAATACGGTGTCATTACCACGCCGCCCGGCATTCCGCTGTCCAGCCGACTGCTCCAGCTTTCAAACGATATGGAAGAGCTGATTCACCGGTTTCAACCGGATGAAATGGCGGTGGAAGAGCTGTTTTTCACCAAAAATATCACCACAGGCATTGCTGTGGCCCATGGACGCGGCGTCATTTTGCTGGCTGCGGAAAAGCTGGGGGTCCCCGTGTTCGAGTATACCCCTATGCAGGTGAAGCAGGCGGTGGTGGGCTATGGCAAGGCCGACAAGCGTCAGGTGATGCTGATGACCCAGCGGCTGTTGGACATGAAGGAGGTCCCGAGGCCGGACGATGCCGCCGACGCGTTGGCGCTGGCCATCTGTCATGGTCGGTCCGCCACCTCACGACTGAATAACGATCGGGTATTTGATCCCCAGAAATATGACACGAGGTAATGCACTATGTTTTATTCCCTCACCGGCACGGTGGCCCATATTGGGCCGTATCTGGCCGTCATCGACTGCGGCGGGGTAGGCTACGCCTGCCGTACCACCAGCTACACCATCTCTGCTCTGAAAACGGGTGAGAAGGGGAAGCTGTTCACCCATTTGACTGTCCGCGAGGACGCCATGGAGCTGTATGGTTTTGCCACCCAGGAGGAGCTGAATCTATTCCGGCAGCTGATCTCGGTCTCCGGCGTGGGTCCTAAGGCGGCGTTGTCCATTCTGTCCGCCAGCACCCCGGCCAACCTGGCTCTGTCCATCATTACAGGGGACGAAAAGGCCCTGACCTGTGCCCAGGGCATTGGAAAAAAGATTGCCCAACGGGTCATTTTGGAGCTGAAGGATAAGCTGGCCAAGGGCCAGTCTTTGAATGGAGCCGGGGAGAACTACGGCGGCTCCGGAATTACTGTTATTCCGGAAAATAAGCTGTCCGAAGCCTCGGCGGCGCTAGCCGTTTTGGGGTATTCTCAGGCGGAAATCAATCTGGTGCTGAAAGACATCGATCTGGACGGGCTGACGCTGGAGCAAATCATTAAGCAGGCCCTGAAAAAGATGATGAAGTGAACGCAGAGGCAGAGATTTAAAGTAACAGGATTGAAAATGAGGCGGATGTATGGCAAAGTTTGAATGCAGCCTGCGGGGCAACTTTGACGGTGCCCTGCACTATTTCCATCAAGGTATTTTGGAGGGCAGCCTGTCCGCAAGTTTTGAGGACGGCAGTGACTATCAGACCGGCAGCGTCCGCTGTGCCGTCCGGGTGTACGAGCGGTACAGCTGGGCCGGCGGAAACCGGGTGAGCATGAACCTGACTTTGGTGGGAGAGGGAGAAAATTTGTTTCTCTCCGTCATCACCTCCGGCGGCAGTCAGGCCATGTTTCTAAAGATCAATACCTGGGGAGAGGAATCGTTTCTGGACACTTTCCGGGAACTGGCC
>JAYFPV010000196.1:0-7205 GCA_034927465.1 Lawsonibacter sp. | reverse complement strand
GCACCCGGCCAGCGTGGCGCTGAAACGGCTGTCCCGTCTGTTTGGAGGAACCGAGGTGCTCGGCGAGGCGGAGAAGTTGGCGGGCAAGACGGAAGCGGTGGATTATCTGCGTGCGCTGTATGACGAGCTTTCGGTTGCCGGGTATGGCCAGTATGTTCGCTTTGATCTGGGGATGGTCCACCAAATTGACTATTACACCGGCGTGATCTTTCGCGGGTATGTAGAAGGAGCCGGAGAAGCAATCTTGTCCGGCGGCCGGTACGACCATCTGGTGGAGGTTTTCGGACGGGAAGCCCAGGCCACGGGCTTTTGCGTGGATGTGGACGCGGTCGCCCGGACCCTGCCCGAAACGGCGCTGCCCGCGCTGCGTTGTGTGGTCCACTATGAGCCTGGATATTTGGCTCAGGCCCTGGAGGCGGTGGACAGCCGATCGGCGGGTACCTGTGAATTGTCCCCCTGCCGCACGTTGGAGTCCAGCGTCAATCTGGCCCGGGATAAAGAGGCGGAGGCCGTCATGGTCTTCGACAAAGACGGAGAGAGGATGGTGCTGGTATGAGCAATCGTTTGCGCATTGCCATCACAAAGGGGCGGCTTTTGGACCAGTCCATCCAGCTGTTTGAAAAGGCGGGGCTGGACTGCAGCCCCTTAAAAGACCCCGGGCGTCGGCTGATCCATGCCCTACCCAGCTACCCAATTGATGCGGTACTGGCCAAGGCGTCCGACGTGATTACTTATGTGGAGCACGGCGTGTGCGACCTGGGAATTGTAGGCCGGGATACGATTCTGGAGAAGGGCGGCACCTTTTATGAGGTGCTTGACCTTGGCTTTGGCCGGTGCCGGTTTGCCCTGGCAGTGAAAGAAGGAACGGATTTCTACGGCACCTATAAAACCCGCTGCATCGCGTCCAAATACCCGGAAGTCACCCGGGCTTTCTTTGCGAAGAAAGGGATGGACGTGGACATCATAAAAATTGAGGGCAGTGTGGAGCTGGCCCCCATTCTGGGTCTTACCGATGCCATTGTGGACATCGTGGAAACGGGAGCTACGCTGAAAGCCAATGGCCTGGTGCTGATCGAGACTGTGGCTTCGGTGTCTGCCAGGCTCATCGTCAACACGGCCAGCATGAAACTGTATAAAAACCAGATTAGCGACTTTATCACCAAATGTGAAGCGGAATTGGAGGAAACGAAATGATCTTGATTGTCAAAGCAGACGGCACGGCCGAGCAAAAACAGCTGGAGGCTATGCGTACCCGCGCAGCCAAGAAGAACGAGGACATCGAGCGGATCGTCCGTTCTGTCATTGAGAATGTGAAGGAAAACGGGTTCGAGGCCGTACGCAAGTATTCCATCGGGTATGACCACAGCGAGCCGTATGAGATTTCTCACGAGCGGCTGGAGGAGGCCTATCTGGCCTGCCCGGCGGAACTGATTGCCGCGCTGGAACACGCAGCCAGAAACATCCGGGACTACAATGAAAAGCTGCTGGCGAAGACGGTGGAGTGGACCTCCCCGGACGGTGGAACTGTGGGCCGAATCGTCCGTGGCCTGACCAGAGTGGGTATCTATGTCCCAGGCGGCACCGCCGCCTATCCCAGCAGCGTGCTGATGAACGCCATCCCTGCCAAGGTGGCCGGAGTGGAGGAGATCGTCATGGTCACGCCGCCCACCGAACACCTGAGTGACGGGGTGCTGGCCGCCGCCAAAATTGCCGGGGTGGACCGGGTGATTGCCGTGGGCGGCGCCCAGGCCGTTGCCGCCTTGACCTACGGGGCCGGCTTCATTCCACGGGTGGATAAGCTGGTTGGGCCGGGCAGCGCCTTTGTAGCCACCGCAAAGCGGCTGGTTTACGGGTCTCTGGACATTGACATGGTGGCCGGGCCCTCCGAGGTGCTGGTCATTGCGGACCAGACCGCCGATCCGAAGTACATCGCCGCCGATCTGCTCGGCCAGGCGGAGCACGATAAGCTGGCGTCCGCGGTTCTGCTGACCGATTCCATGGAGTTGGCTCAGGCGGTGGACGGGGAAATTGTCCGTCAGCTGGGCTATCTAGAGCGCTCTGAGATTATGGAGGCCTCGCTGAACGACTTTGGTGGGATCATCGTCTGTGACGATCTGGATCAGTGCGTGGCGCTGGCCAATGAGATTGCCCCCGAGCACCTGGAAATCGTAACGGAGAATCCGCGGGCTCTGCTGCCCAGGGTGAAGAATGCCGGAGCGGTCTTCCTCGGGGCCTACACGCCGGAGCCCCTTGGCGATTATTTGGCCGGACCGGATCATGTGCTACCCACCAGCGGAACCGCCCGCTTCTTCTCACCCCTCAGTGTGGACTCCTTCCTGAAGACCATGAGTGTGGTGGAGTTTGACCGCGCCTCGTTGGAGCCTATTTCCCAGAAAATTATTACCCTGGCCGAGGCGGAGAAGCTGACCGCCCACGCCAATTCCATTCGCGTGCGGTTCGGTGGCGGATCGGCTTGGGCAAAAGGCGTGTGACGCCTGTTCCGTGTTTGGAGGTTTGTTAGGATGGAAAAACCGCCTGCCGATCCCCATGGACTGAGAACAAAGAAGCGATCTGCTCTGCGGCTGCGGCTGGGGGCTGCCTGGTTTTCAGTCCGACGGTATGCGCTTTGGATGTCGCGCCGGTATGACTGGGCCGCTCAGAGGCAGGAGGGTTCCCTGCCTTGTCTTCATATGGCCCACCGCACCCCCTTGATGCGGAAGCTGAGGGATGTGGAAATGGTCTATCAGCGCAACAAGGTGACCAACCTAAGGCTGGCCGTGGACCGATTGGACGGCCTGGTTCTTTTCCCCGGGCAGGTGTTCAGCTACTGGAAGCTGATCGGCAGACCAACCTACCGCAAGGGCTATCTGGATGGCGTGATCCTCAGGGGCGGTGGGGTTTGCTATGGCTGCGGCGGCGGGCTGTGCCAGTTGTCCAACCTGATTTTCTGGATGGCCCTTCACACGCCTCTGGAGGTGATTGAGCGCCACCGACACGGCTACGACGTTTTTTCCGATTCCAATCGCACGCAGCCCTTCGGCAGCGGAGCCACCTGCTTTTATCCCTACGGTGATTTAATGATCCGAAACCCAACCGGAGATCCCTTTCAGCTCCGACTGAGCGTGGGGGAGGAGTATCTGGCGGGTGAGTGGCGGTCTGTTTCTTCTCCTGACCGATGCTACCAAATCGTGGAACGGGGGCACGAGATGCGCCGCGAGTGGTGGGGCGGGTGCAGCCGTCACAACAAGCTGTACCGTCAGACCTATACCCCGGAAGGAGAGCTGCTGGGGGAGGAACTGATGGTGGAGAACCATGCGATGATGATGTACCAGCCGTTTTTAGAGGAGCGAGCTCAGCCAGAGGCTTCTGGTAAAACAGAGTTCAAATAAGGAGGACCTGTCCAATGCGTACTGCATCCATTCACCGTACCACCAAGGAGACTGACGTGGATCTGAACCTGTCTCTGGACGGAGGTATGGTAATGATTTTCACCGGAATCGGATTTTTTGACCATATGCTGACCGCACTGGCCTTTTATGCGGGGTGGGGGCTGGAGTTAACGGTGAAAGGAGATCTGGAGGTGGACGGACACCACACGGTGGAGGACACCGGAATCGTCTTGGGCCAGGCACTGAAAGAGGCACTGGGAGACCGAAGGGGCATCAGCCGTTTTGGCTCGGCCTTTGTCCCAATGGACGAGGCGCTGTGTTTCACGGCCTTGGATTTTTCCAACCGACCCTTTCTGGCCTTTGATGCTGACATGCCTCAGCCCATGATCGGAGCATATGACGCCTGCCTGACCGAAGAATTTATGCGGGCGCTGGCCATGAACGCCGGGCTGACGCTCCATCAAAAGTGCCACTATGGTGCAAATGCCCACCACATTACCGAAGGGTTGTTTAAGTCCCTGGGGCGGGCCGTTCGGGAGGCTGTGAAGGAAGAGGGAACCGGTGTGGTCTCCACTAAGGGCGTCCTTTAAGAATTCGAACGGAACCATGCAGTGCGAACACGGTATATCAGGGGTTGTTTGAGGAATTCTATGGTCGCATGTTCCAGCCATACACAACATGTGGCTGGAACATGTTCTTCCTTCACCACAGCCGCTCATCGCAGTCCCGTTCCAAAAATTTTGGCGTCACAGGATGTCACCTTAAGAAAAATTTAACGTCAATACAGGCAGAGGCTCCCGACTCTGCTCTTGACGGATGTGTCAGGAAGTGGTACAAATGGGAAGATATATCGCCATTATAGACTACGGCGTGGGCAATCTGAAAAGCGTGTCCAATGCCTTTGCCTATCTGGGGGAAGCCACAAAAATTACCCGTGATCCCGACGAATTAGAGATGGCCGACGCCGTCATTTTACCGGGTGTGGGAGCATTTCCGGACGCGGCGGACAAGCTGCACGCCGCTGGGCTGGATCGGATTGTGCTGGAGCAGGGGGACCGAAAGCCCGTGTTGGGGATTTGTTTAGGAATGCAGCTTCTGCTGGAGCGGGGAGAGGAGATCCGTCCCTGCGTCGGCCTTGGTGTGGTGCGCGGACGTGTGGCCCGCATTCCAACTGGGCTGAAGCTGCCCCACATCGGTTGGAACAGTCTGTCCTTTTCCCAGGATTCCCTTTTGTTTCGGGGGCTGGAGGATGGGGTGTCCGTCTATTTTGTCCACTCTTTTTCCGCTCAGGATACCGATTCAAGTCAAGTGATCGCCACGACCGACTACGGTCTTCCGGTGACTGCCGCGGTTCAAAATGGAAATTTTTATGGCTGCCAGTTTCACCCCGAAAAAAGTGGAGAGAATGGCCTTATTATTCTGCGTAACTTTGCATCATTGAACCGCTGATCTGCATTGGTTCTTTGGTGAGCGGGTTGGCAGAACCAAAGAACAATAGATACAGAGACAACGGAGGTAGATTCATGAGTTCCTATGCCTACAGCGGCAAACGGGTTTCGGGCGGCCACGGTGCCAGCGGCCGCGAAGGGACCAAACGGACCCATACGCTGGGACGAATCCTGTTTTTTCCAGTTTTGTTTCTTTACTTGGAGCTTGTGCTTCATGTTTCCATGGGCGCCGCCTTGGGCTATGCGCCGATTTTTGTTTTGTTCAGTGTGGCGGCTGGCTTTCTGTTCTCCGCGCTGACCCAACCTTTTCCCAGACGGGTCAACCGGTTTCTGACCAAGGTGTTTGCGCTGGCAATCTCCCTGATTTATGTTGTGGAGATGATCGCCAAAAAGATTCTCCAATCTTACTACCCGTTGAGTACCTTGGGCACAGCGGCCGGCAACCGGCTGACCGATTATACTGATGTCGTTCTTTCTACCGTGGTGCGCAGCAGCCCCATGATTTTGGTCCTCTTTCTGCCTGTTATTCTGCTGTTCCTGTTTGGAAAGCGGGTGATCGGGTTTGATCGGTTTGACGTTCGTTTTTCGGGCATTATCTTGGCTTTGGCGGTGGTATTTCATCTTCTGAGCCTGGGAGCCGTCAACCTGCCCTGGAAGGGCGACCTGATCCCGAAGCAGCTCTATCAGATGGACACCAATATCGACGATCAGGTGGAGCAGCTTGGGCTATGGACCATGTTGCGTCTGGATATCCAGCATATGATCATCCCGGTGAAGAACGATCTGGATGCCGACTTTTCCGGGATTGGGGAATTAGGAGATCAATCTTCCACCCCCGCGGGAAGCGGAGCGGCTTCATCCGAAGCTGGCTCTGAGGAGAATCCAGGTCCGGTCATCGACACCTCACCCAATGTGCTGAATGTGGATCTGTCCAAGCTTGCGGATGGGGCTAAAAACGACGACATCAAGTGGCTGTGCAACTACTTCAACAGCGTTACCCCCACCAAAAAGAACGAGTATACCGGTATGTTCAAGGGATACAATGTGATTCAGCTGGTTATCGAAGGATTTTCCGGCTATGTCATCGACCCGGAGCTGACTCCGACGCTGTATAAGCTGACTCATGAGGGTTTTGTGTTCCAAAATTTCTACACTGCGCTGCATTACACCAGCACCTCCAACGGGGAATGTCAGACCCTTTTGGGACTGTATCCCAAAAACGGGAATCCCATCACCATGAAACGTACCGGGGAGCTGAAAACAAACTGCTACTTCTCGCTGGCCCAGCAATTGGGCAGGGAGGGCTACGAGGTAAAGGGCTACCACGGAAATTATGACATGTACGGCCGCCTGGCGTCCCATACGAATTTGGGCTATGACTTTAAGCAATACCAGTCCGGGCTGGATCTGGAGATGAGCTCCAGCGGCAAGCTTTTGTGGCCTCAGCGGGATTCCTATGTGGTGGAATCCAGCGTGGACGACTATATCAACAGTGATCAGCCATTCCATGTCTACTATATGACCATCAGCGGGCACATGCCCTACTCCAACAACCGGATTGTTCAGCCCTATCTGGATACAGTACGGGCGCTGCCCTATAGCGAGACGACCCAAAATTATATTGCCACTGCCATGGAAGTGGATAAGTCGCTCAAGATTCTGCTGGACAAGCTGGAGGCGGCCGGGAAGCTGGACAAGACCCTGATTGTGGCCACTGGGGATCATATCCCTTATTTTAATGTAGATACCCTGGAGGAGCTGTCCGGGAAGAAATTCGGCAGCTCTGACGATCTGGAAAAATTAAATGAATCCAATATTGATTTTGATGTCTATAAAAATTCCCTGATCATTTGGTCGGCCAGCATGGAACAGCCGGTGGACGTGGACAAGGTCTGCTGTCAGGTGGACATTCTGCCCACCATCTCTAACCTTCTGGGCTTGCCCTATGACTCCAGAATGCTGGCGGGCAGCGACATCCTTTCCGACAGTGAAGGCCTGGTGATCTTTACCTCACGGAGCTGGAAGTCGGACAAGGGCTTCTATAACCGCTTTACCCAGAAATTTACCCCAGCCTCAGGAGTCAGCATGACCCCTGAGGAGCAGGAGTCTTATGTGACCGCCATGAAAAAGCTGGTGGGATATAAGCTGGACAGCACCCCCCTGATCATTGAGAATAACTTTTATAATTACGTGTTCGGCAAGGGATAAGCCAAGGGCGGGACCGGATGTCCCGCCCTTTCTGATCCGCCTGCCGAGCCGAAACCAGAACGGAGGACGTCTATGATCATTCTCCCTGCCATTGATTTGAAGGCCGGCAAGGTGGTCCGGCTTTACAAAGGTGACTTTGATACCGTCCATCAGGTGGCCG
>JAYFPV010000299.1:0-3719 GCA_034927465.1 Lawsonibacter sp. | reverse complement strand
GCCGCCGCTCCGCCTGACCATACTTGGAGGGAAGAGAAACAATATGAAAATTCGGATCCCGCTGTCTTATGTAAAGCCGGTGTGTATTGTGTCGGTCCTGATTGGAATCGTTGCCTTCGTAACCGGCAAGTGGATCACCGGGCTGTGCCTGCTGCTGGGGTCATACCTCTTTGAAAAAAATTTGTATCGCTGCCCCACCTGTAAAAAGAACTTGGATATGAAGACCCCCCTGTTTCGCGGGGCCTGCTGTCCAGCCTGTGGGAAGGTGCTGCGTGAAAAAAGGTAAAAGGGAGATGCGCTATACTTGAATTGCTGATCACCGGTTTGACCGGGCTGGGCGGCGGACTGCTGTTCTACAAACTGAAGGTACCAGGGGGAATGATGGTCGGCTCAATTGTGGCGGTGGCGGCACTGAGCGTCCTAAGCGGCATCGCCTTCATGCCGTGGGAAGCAAAACTGACAGCCCAATGTCTGGCGGGAGCCTTTCTTGCCTGCTCCGTAGACTGTGAGGATTTCAAACGTCTGCCCCATCTTCTGAAACCGGCTCTTGTCCTGCTCAGCGCAGTGCTGTGCCTGAATCTGCTTTTAGGTGTGCTGATCTGGCTGTGCAGTCCCATGGATCTGCTTACATCGCTGATGAGCGCGGTCCCGGGCGGGATGAGCGATACTCCCATCATTGCGGAGGACCTGGGCGCCGACGCACCCAAGGTGGCGGTGATGCAATTTGTCCGTATGTCCATGGGCATCGGCGTCTTTCCCTCCCTAATTGCGGTACTAACCAAAAAGGATCCAACGCCCTGCAGCCCAATCGATTTTTCGTCCCCTGATCCTCAGCCGGGGCAAAAAAAGTCTGCATCCGATTTTTTGTTTACCCTGGCTGGGGCCTTTTTGTGTGGCCTGCTGGGGAAGTGGATTGGAATTCCGGCTGGTGCTCTGATCTGTTCCATGCTGGGTGTCATCACCCTCAAATTGCTGCTGGGGCGGGCTTATTTGCCCATCTGGGCCAAACGGTTGGCTCAGGCGCTCTCCGGGTCCTATATCGGGTGCAGCATCACCCGTGCTGACCTTTTGGAGCTGCGCGATCTATTGCTGCCAGCTGTGATTCTTCTGGCGGGGTATTTTTTGAATAGTATCCTGACCGGGCATCTTCTCCATCGTCTGTTCGCATTTCCGCTGAAAACGGCGATGCTGGCCGCTACCCCCGCCGGGGCCTCGGACATGGCTCTGATCTCAGCTGATCTGGGCGTGGAGAGCAAAGAACTGATCGCACTGCAGGTCATCCGTATGGTAGTGGTGGTCTCGGTCTTTCCTCAAATCATCTGTCTGGTTGCAAACGCGTTTGGATAAAAAGATGGGCCGCTATTTTCTTTCAGGCACTTTTTTCCGTTCTGCTGACATGGTATGATAGACGAAAGAGAGAAAGGAGAACACCGATGATAAAATTGCTTCCCAAAGGCTTCTTCCGCTTTTTATTGGTCTCCTTTCTTACCGGCCTGCTGTCTGTTTTGGTTTACGCAATCCTCAACACATACAACGCGTATACCCAAATGGTGGTGCAACAGCAGCAGCAGCATCTGCTCATCACCGCCCGGGCAGTATCCCAAAACCTGTCTCTCTATCTGTCCGAGCAACTGCGCGACATTGATATTCTGACACGCACCCCCGGCTTTCTGAATGAATTTCAACGCTATTACGAGGAGAAAGAGGACCGTGGTCTCAAGGAATACATCCTGTCCTACATGCTGTCGCAGCACCGAGGTGTATCCCGCATCTATTTACT
The DNA here is from genome assembly GCA_034927465.1 of Lawsonibacter sp. Lineage (GTDB taxonomy): Bacteria > Bacillota > Clostridia > Oscillospirales > Oscillospiraceae > Lawsonibacter. The sequence continues at coordinate 1,939 of JAYFPV010000299.1, read as the reverse complement.
GGATCAGGACGGGAATGAGATCTACCATTATTACCAGTACCCCTTTTTAGAGGAGTTTGACGAGTCTCTCCTCCATCTTGGGGAGCTCTCGGCACGCAGGCAGAGCGGTATGGGCACCGTCTTCCCCATCTCCCAGCAGCACTATGGATTTACCCTTTCCAACGGGATCATGAGCGGAAACACCTATGTCGGCACCATCGTGACCGTACTGGACATGAACGAGCTTTACCAGCAGTATGTCGCGCCCCTGGACATCCATGACACAGGCGGCATCATCGTAAAAGATGCAAACGGCACCATCATCATGCACCCGAACCCGGAAATGCTGACCTTCAATTACTTCCAAAATATCAAGGAGCTGGACACCCTTCCCCAATACCAAAGTCTGCGCCATATGCTGGAAGATCAGTATGCATACGAAGAGGGCACCGCCACCTACTGTACTTATTCCAACGGGATCATGCCCGCGCAGGAAGAGATTGCTTCCTTTTCTAGAATGAACCTGGGGGGGATCTCCTGGTTTGTGTCCGCCGTCGTGCCCTATTCCGAGGTGATCCATCTTGTCAACGCCAACATGAGTCGGTTTGGCCTGCTTGTGGCAGCCATTTTAGCCGTCGTCGCGGCAAGCGTCATTACAATTTACGGCCTGCAAAAAAACCGGCAAAAACTGCAAATTGAAACCCAATATTTAAAAGACATCAACCGCACTCTGGAAGAACTGCACCAAAGCCGGGAGCAGGTGCGCCACTACCAGAAGCTGCAGACCATCGGCGCGCTGGCAGGCGGCATTGTCCACGAGTTCAATAACCTGTTGACCCCCATCATGGGCTACTCCGAGTTTTTGAAGGACAGGATGGGTCCGGTCAATGAGTATTACGAAGACATCGACGAAATCTACAAGGCGGGGGCCAGGGCCAAGGAGATTGTGGATCAAATTCTTCCCTTCAGCCGCCGGGAAACGGATTCTTCTTCCTACTGCTCGGTCAGTGTGGCTACGGTGGTCCGAGACGCGCTGAAAATGATCCGCATCATTTTGCCTTCCAGCATCCGGCTGGAGACCGATTTGTGCGATGCGCGGATTAATGTATTCGGCAGCGCCACCCAGTTGAACCAGGTCCTTTTGAATTTGTGTTCCAATGCATACCAATCGATGGAACAGGACGGCGGCGTTCTGACCGTAACCACGCGAACCGTCACACCCGCCGAGCTGCCGGATGGGTTTCGCCCCGTATCGGATGGGGAGTATGTCCGAATTCAGGTCTCAGACACCGGCTGCGGAATTCCGCCCGAAATTCTCCCCCATATCTTTGATCCCTTTTTCACCACAAAGTCAGTCAGCGAAGGGACGGGGCTCGGGCTGTCTGTGGTTCAGAACATTTTAATTAGCCATAGCGGATTTATCGAGGCAAAAAGCGTGGTTGGGGAGGGAAGCAGCTTTATTCTCTACCTTCCGGCGACTGACCTGCCATCTGTCGGGACGCCGGCCATCCCGGTTGCCATCCGTAGCCAGCCGGAAAATCAGTCTCTGCTTCTTATCGACGACGATGTCCATGTGACACGCTATCTGAAAAAGCGCCTTCTCAGCAAGGGCTACCAAGTGGATGCCTATACCGACTCGGAGGAAGCCCTAGCGGCGTTCCGGAAAACGCCGGGACGGTGGAATCTGGCCATTGTGGACGACACCATGCCCAAATACAAAGGCACCGCTCTGGTCCAGAAGATGAAGCGGGAAAATTCCTCGCTGGTCGTGATCCTGATCACCGGCCTGGTGGAGCGGGACGCCGTTCAAATGCAGCAGGAACGATTGATCGACGAAATTATGATCAAGCCTCTGGATTTCGAGCATTTGCTGTGCGCCATCCGCAGACTGATGCAAGCCAGATCAAACGGCCATACTTAAGGAGGGGGAGCTATGGGAAAACGAGTGATTCTGCTTCTG
>JAYFPV010000428.1:0-4031 GCA_034927465.1 Lawsonibacter sp. | reverse complement strand
CTGAGCACAGAAGATCTTGCCAAAATAATGGGGAAAAGTGAGCCGACCGCCCTGAAGTACCGCCGTTACCCAGAGCAGATGCCATATCAAATGCTGATATCCGTGTGCGCGGCGATCAAGATTCCGCTGGAAGAACTGGCGGCGAGCATCGCGTACTAGCGCAAAGCATGTGAGTATAAGAGAAAGGGGATACACGGAGGAACGTTTTGGTAGAGAACACAAATCGGTTCTAAAATCTATATACGGAGAAAACAGAAATGACCGGCATATTGATGGGCTGATTGACAACATAAGATTGGGTGGAAATACACCCGATCTTGTACAAGGATTCTTGTGGGTGAATTTAGACAATCCAACTTTGGACAGACTAATTTTTCGTCTCCTCAATTTTGAGGAGATCTCGTGCACCCCCAACGATTTTAGACGGCACAAAATTGTGCCGTCCTCATACATCAACGATCAGAATAAAAAGCAACCATGTGTTTAACTGTCCAGCGGGGGTGAAAATGACTGCTGGTTTTCCCTTGTTTTTTCCCTTTGTATTTCCCTTTGGCGGGTTTACTGTTATTTACAGCATTTCATGAAGTAGTCACAAACCATTGGTATTGCTAGATTTCTTAAACTGGGTTTTACGGCAGTTTATCGGACTATTCCAATTCAAATCCGGGTAGCAGCTCCAAAAACCACTGTTTTCTATGGGAAACGGTGGTTTTTTCTTGAATAGTTGAAAATTAGTTTACTAAAAATTTCTGACCCACAACGCGACACACATGCGGAAATGAGAGGAACAAAGCCTACCGGACAGGAATTCTGCCCGGTTGTGGTGCCACATTTTTGTAGAGAAAAACCACTGGTTTTGCAGTAGTAACAGTAGCATCCAGAGCGTTGAAATGTGCCGAAACGCGTAGCGTTTTCCATATTTCAACGCCTTTTCTATATAGCCCCTAAATAGGCTTCGTGTGCGGCGGCCAATACCCCAGTGCACTGTGTGAGTGGATCGTGTTGTTTGCCCTGACCCAACGGGTAAGAAGCACCTTGGCTTCGTACAGCGTACAAAGATCAAACGATTGATTTGGATATCCTGCTGACGGCGGATTTTGAAGTAATTAGCAATCTGTTGGCCCAAATTAGGGTCTCTATATGCGGGGCGACTTGGCTGGCAGTGGGAGTGGACTGGGAATCCGACGACAGTAGTGCGGAGCCTGCAGCTGAGTTAACCTACGCGCCCCGTGTGTAGCCGGTTAGAAGCAGGAAATGCATTACAAGAAAAAGGAATTTATTCACCCCCTCCACATTTGTCAGGGGTACTTCAGTGGCAGATGGTGAAAGGCTGTCCGCAGGCAGAAGTCGCACCGATTTTATCATAGGACACTCATTTTTTGAAGTTTTGAAAGGGATCCGCAATTGCGAGGGTATGCGAAGACTTGCGTCTTTCAGCGGCAGATGGTAAAATGAAAGGGAAAGGGGATATGCTAATTGGAAGGGAACATACAGCTGCAGGTCATTGCGCGGATTCGCAGCGACTTTCCTGCGAAGTTTGGCATCCCCAGGCAGAGTGGGTTAGTGGAGGAGCTGGAGGCTCAAATCATTTTTGAGCCGGAATTTCGGAATGAGGCAGCGCTGCGTGGGCTGGAAGGATTTTCTCACCTATGGCTAATCTGGGAATTTTCTAAATCCAAGCGAGATGAATGGTCGCCCACCGTGCGCCCACCCCGGCTTGGGGGCAACCAGCGGCTTGGCGTTTTTGCGACGCGCTCCCCCTTTCGCCCAAACCCGATTGGGCTGAGCTGTATCCGCTTAATTGGGATTGACCTGCGCACGGCGCAGGGCCCTGTCCTGCGGGTGTCAGGAGCCGATCTGATGGATGGTACCCCCATCTATGATATCAAACCATATCTGCCCTATGCCGACTGCAAGCCGGAAGCCATTGGGGGCTTTGCCGCCCGACCGAAGAGAAGCAGCCTGCACGTGGAGATTTCAAAAGCGCTTTTCGATAGGGTTCCAAAAGAAAAGCAGGCGGCACTGGAGGGCGTGTTGGCGCAGGACCCGCGGCCATCCTACCAAGACGATCCCCAGCGGGTCTATGGCATGGAGTTCGCGGGACTGGAGATCCGCTTCCGGGTGGAAGGAGATCAGCTTATGGTCTGTGATATTTGTCCAAAAGAATCGGATGAAGCAAATCTGCCGGTGGAAAAAGAGCCGTGATTGCATAGGGAAGAAGAACGGGCGCTCTACTGGCCGCGTTGGATCCATGCAGGAGAATGCGGCACAACGATGGGAGGAAGCCAATATGAGACTGATGTTTGCAGTAATTCGGGACAAAGATGCGAACGACGCAATGGAAAATCTGAGCCGGCGACGCATTGGCGTTACCAAGCTGGCGAGTACCGGGGGCTTTTTGCGGGACGGCAACACCACGTTGATGATTGGGGTTGAAGACGGACAGGTGGAAGAGGTTATGGAGATCTTGAAAAAAAACTGTGCCAGACGCAGTGAAGTGGAAATCGCGCCTCCACATTCTACAGGAGGAGTACCGGTGTGGAGTTTGGGGTATACTCCTGTCAAAGTAGAGGTAGGCGGAGCCACCGTTTTTGTGGTGGATGTGGCTCAATTTCAAAAGCTGTAAAGCAAGAGACCCCGGCCGGGGAAGCGGCCGGGGTCTCTTCAGAATACCTTCATAAAAGAATTCAGATTTCTCTTGACCTTCCACCTTGTGGAGGGTATACACTCATAGCAGAAAAGGGGATGGAGAATATGAAAATTAATGAGGTAGAGGCTCAGGTAGGCATTACAAAAAAAAACATCCGCTTTTACGAAGAACAGGGTCTGCTCTCTCCTTCGCGCAACAGTGAGAACGGGTACCGGGATTACGGGCCGGAAGAAGTGGTCGCGTTGAGGCAGATCAAGCTGCTGCGCAAGCTGGGGCTTCCGCTGGAGGAAATTCGGCGGATGCAGGGTGGCGGTAGTACCGTGGCCGACGGGATGCGCCGTCATCTGGTTACCCTGGAACGAGAGCAGCGGAACCTGGAGCAGTCGATGGAGCTGTGCAGCAAGCTGAAGAACCGGGAGGAGCGGCTGGAATTTTTGGATACCGCGGCCCTGCTGGAGGAAATGGAACGCATGGAACGGGAGGGCACCACATTCAAAGATAAGCAAGTGGGGGACATGAAACGCATCCGATATGTGGCTCCCATTGTAGTTACCATTTTGATGACCGCTTTGATGGCCGGAGTAATCGCCTTTATGGTATGGGCGTTTACCTTGAATCCGGCAGAGGCTCCGCCTATGCCGCTGATTGTACTGTTCTTTGCCATACCAGCCGTAGTCATTTTGGGTGTGCTGCTCGCCCTGTATCAACGGCTGAAAGAGATTCAGAAAGGAGAAGAAGACGATGCGAAAAATTACTAAGGGGCACGGATTGACCGGCGCTTTCCTGGCGGCCGTGGTTATAGCGGCAATTATGCTGCTGCTGGCGGCCGGGCTTCTGATCAGCTATTTCGGCGAAGGTGCTGATGCGTTTACCACCGGTCTTGTTGTGGTCTATGCGCTGGTTTTCTTAGCCATCTCCGTGGGTGTCGTGATCGCGCTGATCCAGCGGTGGCGGGAAGTTCGGGGAGGTGAGGAGGATGAAGCAAAAAAATATTAAAGACAGCGGCCAGAAACAGAAAAGAGGGACAGTCTTAGGCGCTGGAATTTTTGTTCTGTTTCAGATGGGTTCCTTTTTTGCGCTGCTGTGGCTGTGCATACTGTCCGTGTATGCGTGGCTGAAAGTCCTGCTGCTTGTGCTGGCGGCGGCGAACCTGATCATCATTCCGCTTGTATTGATCGTGCTGAAACAGCGCATAAAAGAAATTGAAGGAGGAGAATTCGATGCTGCTAGTCAATATTGATTATATTCCAGGAAAAGAGTTTGAGGTGTTGGGGGTGGTAAAGGGCACGGTCGTCCAGTCCAAGAACTTTGGCAAGGACTTTATGGCCGGAATGAAGACTCTGGTGGGCGGAGAAATTACGAGTTATACCGAAATGCTCAA
>JAYFPV010000309.1:0-2730 GCA_034927465.1 Lawsonibacter sp. | reverse complement strand
TCGACGGACCAACTCAGTCTCTGCCTGATTGTTCCCATGGGTAGCCCGTAAACACAATTCCTCATCTGTAAGATTTTGGAATGAATTAGCCTGCCAATTAACATTTCTACCATAAATCATAATAAACAAAATCACCGGATTTGTCAAGGGTTCGGCAGAAAATTTTTGTATATTTCTCCATACCCCGCAGAATTTTTCTTTATGAAACGTTACAGCCCGTCAATCAAATCGGCCAAACGACGGGCGGCAGACTGAGCAACTTCTTCGGTTTTGGCCTCGACCATCACCCGCATCAGGGCCTCGGTTCCGGAAGGCCGCACCAGGACGCGGCCCTCCTGGCCCAAAGTGGCCTCCTCCTGCCCAATGGCCTGGGCCAGAACCTCGCTGGCCATAATCGCTTTTTTTACGTCGTTGTTTTCCACCGGAATGTTGATGAGCACCTGAGGATACCGGGAGCAAGCGCCAAAGAGTTCCGAGGCTTTCTTTCCACTCTCTTTCAGCAAGGCCAGCATCTGCAGCGCGGTCAGTTCTCCGTCTCCGGTTGTCGCATGTTCCAGAAAGATCATATGGCCGGACTGCTCCCCGCCAATTACGTAGCCCTTCTCCACCATACGCTCCAATACGTTCCGGTCTCCCACGCTGGTACACTCCAATTCAATTCCATGCTCTCTGGCATAGACATGAAGGCCCAAGTTGGACATGACCGTGGCCACAACGGTATTCCCGGACAAGGTCCCCTTTTTCAGAAAGTCCAGGCCGCAGGCGGCCATAATCTGATCTCCGTCAATCAAGTTGCCAAGCTCATCCACGGCCAGACAGCGGTCGGCGTCCCCGTCAAACGCAATTCCAATGTCGTAGCCGCCCGCCTTCACCATGGCAGCAAGGGCATCCATGTGGGTAGAGCCGCACCGGTCGTTGATGTTTACCCCGTCTGGGTCCGCATTGATCACATCGGTGCGCAGCTTGGAAAAACGGTCGAACAGCCGCCCCGCCCACGTGGAGGCGGCACCGTTGGCACAGTCCACCAGAATGCGAAGGCCACCCAAGGTCGAGTCGATGGTGGACTCCAAATGGTCAATGTAATCTTCCGAGGCTTTGGGGGCCACATAGCTCACCTTGCCGATGTCACCGTATGTCTTCATCGGCACATTGTTGTGGCCGAACAGGACAATATCTTCAATTTTCTCCTCCAACTCGTCGGACAGCTTAAAGCCCTGACCGTTGAAAATTTTAATCCCGTTGTGCTCAAACGGGTTATGGCTGGCTGAGATAACAACGCCGGCATCCGCCCCCTCGTCCACGGTGACCCATGCTACGCCGGGGGTGGGCAGGGTGCCCAGATCCAGCACATCCGCCCCGGCCGTGCACAGACCGGCGATGAGGGAGCCCTTCAGCAGGTCCCCCGAAATGCGGGTGTCCTTTCCGATGGTAACCAGGGGCTTCTCCCCCGGCTGTTTTTCCTTGGCCAGTACCATGGCGGTTGCCAGCCCAACTTTATAGGCCAGATCGGCGTCCAGGCCTGCGTTGACCACGCCGCGAATCCCGTCGGTTCCAAATAATTTTCCCATATGGATAACCTCTCATAGTTGTTGGTTTTGGACCCCTTCTCATTTGGATCCAATCGAATTCAGTCCGGCTTCGGCCCTACAGTGACAGTTGGTCCAGTTCCTCACACTGTCCCCCGGAAATCGGCAGGCCCAAATGCTGGTAGGCCTTGACGGTCACGCAGCGGCCACGGGGCGTCCGGGAAAGAAATCCAAGCTGCATCAAATAGGGCTCGTAGACATCCTCCAGCGTGACAGCTTCTTCATGGATGGTAGCAGCCAAAGTGTCCAGCCCCACGGGGCCGCCCTTATAATTTTCGATGATGCTGATCAGCATCCGCCGGTCAATGGCGTCCAGACCCAGATGGTCCACCTCCAGGGCAGTCAAAGCCTCGTCCGCCACCCGCTTGGTGATCACGCCGCCCGCCCGCACCTGAGCAAAGTCCCGCACCCGGCGCAGCATTCGGTTTGCGATGCGGGGCGTTCCCCGGGACCTGCGGGCAATTTCCATGGCGCCATCTGACTCGATGGGGACCTTAAGGATCTCGGCGGACCGCGTAACGATCAGAGACAACTCCTCCGGCGTGTATAACTCCAGCCGCAGCGTGACGCCAAACCGGTCCCGCAGGGGCGCAGACAGCTGTCCTGCCCGGGTGGTGGCGCCAATCAGGGTAAATCGGGGCAGATCCAGGCGAACGGAGTTGGCGGATGGCCCCTTGCCGATAATAATGTCGATGGCGTAGTCCTCCATCGCCGGGTAGAGCACCTCCTCCACCTGGCGGTTCAGGCGGTGGATCTCGTCCACAAAGAGGACATCATTCTCGTTGAGGTTCGTCAACAGAGCAGCCAAATCCCCCGCTTTTTCAATGGCCGGGCCTGAGGTAATGCGTACGTTGACACCCATTTCGTTTGCAATGATTCCGGACAGGGTGGTCTTGCCCAATCCTGGAGGTCCGTGCAGAAGCACATGATCCAGCGGTTCGCCACGCATCTTGGCAGCCTGAATGAAAACTTCCAGGTTGCCCTTGGCTTTTTCCTGCCCGATGTACTCTTTCAGTGTTTTGGGGCGCAGGGAATACTCCCCCTCGTCCTCCTTTGTCAAAGACGTGGTGACAAAGGGTTCAAAGTCCTCCGTATCAATTTCATGGTTGGAAAAGTCGATGGACAAAGACTCACTTCCTGTCTT
>JAYFPV010000016.1:0-4252 GCA_034927465.1 Lawsonibacter sp. | reverse complement strand
ATGTGTTGAAACTTGAGGTCCAGAGCGTCCACAACGGTGAGGTTTATGCCAAGAACGTAGTTCGCAACATGACCCATCAGCCAGCAAAGCTGATTTCCCTGCACAGCAGCATCCAGGGCTGGTTTGCGGGCGATGTTTTGTCCACCGGAACCCCGCGCGCGTTTCATATTCAGGACGGGGACGTGGCCGAATGCCGGATTTATGGCCCCAACGGATTTTCCATGGAGCCCCTGGTCAACCCCGTGGTGGATCTGAAGCTGCATCCAGAGCAGCAGTAAGCTTGCCCGAATCTGTGAGGAGGATGAATTGCATGAAAACCGTATTTACCTTAACTTCCGCCGAGTCCCGCCGTTTGATTTCCAAGGCGGTGGTTCAGATGCCGGAATTTAAAGCCGCATGGGAAAAGGCCTACGTCCTGCTGGCCGGCGGCACCACCAACGCCTTTATTGCCCAGGAGATGCTGGGCCGGGAGGGAATTGAGCCAGCCCGTTGTACCGTTGGTCTGAGCACCGACGGACTGCTGTGCATTACCAACCCTGACAGCCGCAAAAATTTCCCCAATGTCTTTTATCAGGGCGAGGCGGTGGAAAAGACCCTCACCGACGCGTTAAACGATTTCCATCGGGAAACCGTGGTCATCAAGGGCGCCAATGCCGTGGATCCCCAGGGAAACGTGGGCATTGTTACCGCAGGTTTCGACGGTGGCACTATCCCCAGAATCATCGGGCCGGTCACCTCTAAGGGACTGAAATTGATTACGCCTGTGGGACTGGAAAAGCTGGTTCCTTCCGTCCCGGCTTCCGCCGCCGCCGTGGGCGCGACCACAATTGATATTTCCATGGGCGCCGACTTTGGCATGTATTGTCTGGCCAACACCACTGTGGTGACCGAGATTGAGGCCATTAAAATGCTCTTTGACGCGGATGCCACCCTGGTCTGCTGCGGCGGTGTCGGCGGAAACGAGGGGGCCGTTACCCTCTCCGTTGTGGGCGAAGAGAAAAATATCCGGGCTTTGGTGGCCTACCTGGAGGGGGAAATCAAGGGGGAACCCCCAGTCAAGGGCAACAAGGGCATCTGCGAGGTCTGCCGCTATAAGAACTGCCGCTACTGCGGCTTGAAGGAAGACCAGCTTCCGGACTGGATGAAGCGATAAACCAGCCAAAATGGAATGACAAAGAATCGGTGCAGGTACAATCAGGGAACTTGGACTGAAGGACAAAAGCGCGCTGGTACTGGCCTCCAGCGGAGGCCTTGGGAAGGCCATTGCCATGGAATTGGCCCGGGAAGGGGCCAAGGTCATGTTGTGCAGCCGCTCGGAGGCAGCTTCCCTTTTGGAGAAATTGCGTTCGCTTTGAGCCTGCCCTGTAGGGGCGGACCATGGCTGTCAAAAAACCATTGATCCAAAGGGGTCAAAGGGAAGGACGACAAGGAAGGGAACCGTTACGGTTCCCTTCCTTGTTAAATCAACGCGGGCTCAAAAATTTTCCAAGGAACAAAAAAAGATTGACACGGGGAAACCTCAGTGCTATGATGTGCTAAAGTGTCCCGATATGTTAAAGGAGAACCCTATGATGATGAACCTGTTTGCAGCTTTCTTTTATGGCTACTTTTACTTTTTTAGCTTTTGTGCTGACAAGGTAAAAGTGCTTTTTGCTGCAAATATTGGCTCGGTCACCTTTGCGTAACGGGGAAAAAGGGATCGTATCAAGGCCTGCGGTGAAAAATACTTCACCGCAGGCTTTTTCTATTGGCCTGGGGGAAGCGACGCGGAACAATCAGAAAGGAACGATTGAATATGATTATTATTGTAAAACCGGAAGCCAAGGAGGAGCGCATTCAGGATCTGATTCACTGGATTGAATCCCAAAATCTTCGTACCCACGTCTCCACCGGCGATTACACCACCATCATCGGTGTCATTGGAGATACCAGCAAACTGGACGATGAACTGATCGGTGGGCTGGATATTGTAAAGGGCGTAAAGCGGGTGTCCGAGCCGTTCAAAAGTGCCAACCGGAAATTCCATCCCCAGGACTCTGTCATCGAGGTTGGGGCGGAAAAGGTGGGCCACGGCAACTTTGCGCTGATCGCGGGGCCATGTTCAGTTGAGACTGAGGAACAGATTATTGAGGTGGCGAAAAGCGTGAAGGCCTCGGGCGCGACGATGCTCCGGGGCGGCGCTTTCAAGCCCCGTACCTCTCCCTATGACTTCCAGGGCCTGAAGGCCGACGGCATTGAGCTGCTGCTGGAGGCCAAGCGGGTGACTGGCTTGCCCATTGTCACTGAGATTATGAACGCCAACCACCTGCCTCTGTTCGAAAACGTGGATGTCATTCAGGTCGGGGCACGGAACATGCAGAATTTTGAACTGCTGAAGGAGCTGGGGAAAACCCGGAAGCCGATCCTGATCAAGCGGGGCCTGGCCAACACGGTGAAGGAGCTGCTGATGAGCGCCGAGTATATTATGGCGGAGGGAAATGAAAACGTCATTTTGTGCGAGCGGGGCATTCGGACCTTTGAAACCGCCACCCGGAATACGCTGGACCTGTCCGCTGTCCCCGTCCTTCACGAGCTGACCCATCTTCCTGTGGTCATCGATCCCAGCCACGCCACCGGGGTCGCCCGGTATGTCAAACCCATGGCAATGGCAGCCGCCGCCTGCGGGGCCGACGGACTGATTATTGAGGTACACAACGACCCACCCCATGCGCTATGTGACGGGGCACAGTCTCTGCGCCCGGAGCAGTTTGAAGATGTGGCCCGGGCTGTCCGGGCCATCCGGGCCATAGCGCTGGAGTGCAACGGCTGAGGAAACGTTTTTGCGGAAGAGAGGGTGAATCAAAGATGACGAGTATCACAGTGAATGCCTCCCGTACCTACGAGGTACGCATTGGACCGGATTTGCTTGTCCAGACCGGAGCGCTGTCCGCGCCCCTGCTGTCCGGCCGGCAGGCGGTGATCGTGTCCGACTCCAACGTGTGGCCCTTGTATGGGCAAACAGTTCAGGATAGTCTGGAGCGTGCGGAATTTCGGGTGGATTCCTTCGTTTTCCCGGCGGGAGAGACCTCAAAGAGCACACAGACCTTGGTGGAGCTGCTCACCTTTTTAGCTCAAACGGGCCTGACCCGGTCGGACGCCGTTTTTGCCCTTGGGGGCGGTGTCACCGGAGACATGGCCGGTCTGGCCGCCGCACTGTATCTGCGTGGGATCCCCTGTATTCAGCTTCCAACGTCGCTGCTGGCGGCGGTGGACTCCTCAGTGGGGGGGAAGACTGCAGTGGATCTGCCTGAGGGGAAGAATTTGGTGGGAACCTTTACTCAGCCCCACCTGGTGCTTTGTGACACCGACGTGCTGAATACCTTGCCTCCGGCGGTTTACGCGGAAGGGTGGGCGGAGATCATCAAATATGGCATGATCGGCAGCAAGGCCCTGCTGAACGTTCTGCAGAACGATCCGGCCGCTGTGGACATGGAGTGGATTATCGCCCACTGCGTCTCCATCAAGCGGGATGTGGTGGCCGCGGATGAGCGGGACAACGATGTGAGGCAGCTGCTGAATTTTGGCCACACCATCGGTCATGCCATCGAACGGTGCGGAAACTACTCCATTTACCACGGGGAGGGCGTGGCTATGGGCATGGCCATTATGACCCGGGCCTGCGTCCGGATGGGGAAATGTCCCCCGGAGTGTTGGCAGGTGCTGGAAGCTTTACTGGATCAATACCATCTGCCAAAAACTTGTGGAATTAAGGCGGAGGATCTGCTAAAAGCCTCCGGAACCGACAAAAAGCGTCGGGGAGAGACCATTACCATCATTCAGCCAAGTGAGCTTGGGACTTGTACGTTGCGTCAAACAAACGATCAAGAGCTGGCACAGGTGCTGGCACTGGGGGAAGCATAATGAGTAAAATAAAAATTAATCCCAAGCAACTGGCAGGAGCGGTAACGCCCCCTTCCAGTAAGAGCATGACCCACCGCCTGATCATCTGTGCCGCTTTGGCTCAGGGGAGCAGTACCATCCAAAACGTGGATGTCTCTCAGGATGTCCTGGCCACCCTGAATTGTATCGAGATGATGGGAGCTGAATGGGTGCGGGTGGATGCGCGCACGATCCAGGTAATCGGCATTGGCGGCCTGACCGCCCTGGGCGCGGAGTGTGCCGCGCGTCAGCGCGATCAGGGGGCTGACCTCGCTCGTCACGACGGCGGCGTCGCTGAGGCACGCCCCCTCAGTCCCGAACTGCGTGCCGGACA
>JAYFPV010000485.1:0-6554 GCA_034927465.1 Lawsonibacter sp. | reverse complement strand
CAGATGAGGAATTGTGTTTACGCGCTGCCCAAGGGAACAATCAGGCAGAGACTGAGTTGGTTCGCCGATATGGGCAGTTGGTTCGTGCCTGTGCCCGTCCCCTGTTTTTGGCAGGAGGCGACAGCGAGGATTTGATTCAAGAAGGAATGCTAGGTCTGCTCACCGCGATTCGGGGCTTTGACCCGGGGCGTGACGCCTTGTTCCGTACCTCTGCGGAGAGTTGTGTTCGTAGTCGCCTATTTACTGCACTTCGTGCAGCTCAGGGCGGAAAGCATGCTCCTTTAAACCATAGCATTTCGTTTGAGCCCCCTCTTTTTGATGGAACCAACGCGCACCTGTTTTCTAGCGTCAAGAGCCCGGAGGACGTCATCATCGGCAGGGAGGAACTGAAAGAGCGGCTCGACGCTCTGAAGTGCCAGTTGTCTGAACTTGAAGCAAGCATCTGACCCCTCTACCTCAACGGGCTCTCCTGCGGAGAGATTGCCGATCGGGTAGGCCGCTCCCAAAAGTCGGTGGACAACGCGATTCAGCGCATTCGACGCAAGGTAGTGCGGCAATTTTCTTCCGGCGTATCCAGCGAGAGCTGATCGCAATATTACACCGCCCGATTCATCATGCATTGGGCAACAGTCAAAGAGAGGGAAAATCCATGTACGAAGACAAGATCCTGGTATGTAAAGAGTGCGGCAGCGAGTTTACGTTTACCGCCGGGGAGCAGGAGTTCTACGCTGAGCGTGGTTTCCAGAACGAGCCCCAGCGTTGCAAAAACTGTCGCGACGCCCGCAAGAATGCTGCCCGTGGCCCCCGTGAGTACTTCACTGCCACTTGCGCTGCTTGCGGAGGTGAGGCTAAGGTCCCGTTCCAGCCGAAGTCTGACCGTCCTGTCTACTGCAGTGACTGCTTCGCCAAGATGCGTGAGCAGGGCTAATATTTGCCAGGAAAAAAAGGACGCCCAAATCGGGCGCCCTTTTTTTCGGCTTTTGCGGGAAAGACGGACTTTAATTTAAAACAAGATATGAAGGTAAAGCACACAGCAACTTTTTGGAATTTTTTATTGAAAATGGGGAGAAGATAGGATATAATACAGACAAGCAGATGTTCTGCCTTTGCGTTCGGATCTTTGATCTCTGCCTCTGAGCAGAGGAAGAAGATGTAGTATTGTTGTGCTTAGCAGCACACGTTTTGGCGTTATATCCGTAATTATTCAAACGAAAATGGAGGAATCCTCACATGACGATTACTAAGGATACCATTATTGGTGATATTTTGACCATCGCGCCCCAGACCGCTCCGTTATTTATGGGGATTGGGATGCACTGCTTGGGTTGCCCTGCCTCCCGCGGGGAGACAGTGGAACAGGCCTGCATGGTTCACGGTGTAGACGTGGACGATCTGCTGGCGAAGGTCAATGAGATGATCGCCGCTGGTTGAGTAAGATGAGAAACAGGGGCGGAATATTCCGCCCCTGTTTTTTTGCGCGGGTGCGTTTGCAAAAGCGATTCAATTGATTTTTACTGTGGAGGAACGATGAATAAGCATTTGGAACTGTCGCCAAGACTGCGTATGGTAGCTGATTTGGTGCCGAAAGGGGCGCGGCTGGCGGATGTGGGCACCGACCACGCGTATCTGCCTGCCGCCCTGATTTTGGAGGGAGTCATCCCGTCTGCCATTGCAGCCGATCTGCGCCAGGGGCCTCTGAATCGTGCGAAGTCCACAGTTCAGGAGTGCGGATTAACGGATCGGGTGGCGTTCCGACTGTGCGACGGTCTGTGCGGCATTCATCCGGAGGAGGTAGAGGCAGTAGTCATTGCCGGCATGGGGGGAGAGACCATTTCAGCCATTTTAGCTGCCGCGCGCTGGACCAGGGAACGGGATATCCCACTGGTGCTGCAGCCCATGTCCTCCCTGTCAGATCTTCGCTTCTGGCTGGCGAAAAATGGGTATCGCATTCTGACGGAACCACTGGCCAGGGAGGGGGATACCCTGTATGCTGCGCTGTCCGTCCGTGCTGGAGAGATGGAACCCCTGACCCCGGCGGAACTATGGGCGGGAAAAAATCGCCTTCAGCCATTGCGGGGCATTTGGTTGGATCGCTGGCTGGAAAAGACCAAGCGGGCGCTGGATGGGCTGGCCCAGGCCCGGCAGGAAGATGGGGTGGCTCAGCGCCGCGCCTTGCTGGAGAAGGTCAGGGCTGGCCTATTGGAGATGAAAGAGGAGTTGGAAGCATGGCAACGGTAAAAGAAATTTACATGTACCTGGATCAGATTGCTCCATTTGCCCTCCAAATGGGATTTGATAACGCCGGATTTCTGGTTGGACGGGGGACGGCCACAGTGGAGCGTCTTCTGGTGGCGCTGGATATTACAGAATCGGTGGTGGAGGAAGCAACGCTTTTGGAATGTCAGCTAATTGTCTCCCACCATCCGGTCATTTTTCATCCGGCCAAATCCATCACCGATGAAACGGTGACCGGACGGGTTTTACTTGCGCTGACCGAGCACAAAATTGCCGCTATCTGTGCCCATACTAATCTGGACGCCGCCCAGGGGGGCGTTAACTGCTGCTTGGCGCAGGCCCTCGAACTGGAGCAGATCGGCCAGCTTCATCAGGATGGGGTGGATCCTTCCGGTCAGCCCTATGGGATTGGCCGGGTGGGAAAAGCCGGTCGGCCCGGTCTGTCTGCCGCGGAGTATGCTGCCTATGTCAAGGGGACGCTGGGAGCGGCCTCTGTCCGCTATGTGGATGGTGGCCGGCCGGTGGAACGAGTGGCGGTAGGTGGAGGCTCCTGTGGTTCCATGCTGGCAGATGCGGTTGCTGCCGGCTGCGATACCTTTGTCACGGCAGACGTCAAATATGACCAGTATCTGGAGGCCGGGGCTCTTGGAATCAACCTGATGGATGCAGGACATTATCCTACGGAACACGTGGTGTGCGGTCCCCTGGCTGCCCGGTTGGCGGCCCAGTTTCCGGATCTCCGGATTTCCATTTCTTCCCGGCATAAAGAAATTTATGGCGGCGTTTGAGCTGGAAAGCAATCAACAGGGTTTGGGCAAGGGCACGTATCATTGCCTCTTGCGGCAAAAAATTCTTTGAATGCAGTAAAAACCGGATATTGAGCGCAAAATAGAGAAAAATTACTTGCATTCGATAAAAAGTTATGGTACACTACTTTAGTCTGAAAACGGGTGGTCCTCTGCGGCAGTTCCTTCCAAAAAACGGAGGGGCAGATTAAACCGGCATGAACGCCTATATCACAGGAGGAAAATAATATGGATTTGATGCAGGCTTTTACGGATAAGTACAAGAAAGCAGAGCCCCCCGTTGTGAATGTGGGCGACACGGCCCGGGTTCACCTGAAGGTGAAGGAAGGCAACCGTGAGCGTATCCAGATCTTCGAGGGAACTGTCATTGCTAAGAAGCATGGGGGCATTGAGGAGAGCTTTACCGTCCGCCGTATTTCCTATGGTGTCGGCGTGGAAAAGGTATTCCCGATTCACGCTCCTTCCATTGAGAAAATTGAGGTCGTGCGCCACGGCAAAGTTCGCCGCGCGAAGCTGTATTACCTGCGCAACCGCGTGGGCAAGGCTGCCAAGTTGAAAGAGGCCCTGTAATCACAAAAAGGAGCGGTTGATGCCGCTCCTTTTTTTATTCTGAGGGGCACAATAAAGACAGAAGAGAGGAGGAGTCTCGTGAACATTCAATGGTATCCCGGCCACATGACCAAAACCCGCCGCCAGATCGAGGCGGACTTAAAACACGTGGATATCGTGGTGGAGATTGTGGATGCCCGAATTCCGGTGTCCAGCCGAAATCCGGACATCGATGAAATTTGTGCTGGAAAGCCCAGGCTGATCGTGTTGAACCGGGCAGACCAAGCAGATCCGACGATGAATCAGCAGTGGGCGGCCCACTTGAAGAGGAAAGGCTACACGGTCCTGGAAACTGATTCCAAGTCGGGCAGCGGGGTGAACCAGTTTTCCGGGGTCATTCAATCTGCCCTGAAGGAGCAGATTGCAAGATGGCGGGAAAAAGGTCAGGTAGGCCGACCCGTCCGTGCAATGGTGGTTGGGGTACCCAATGTTGGAAAATCCACCTTTATCAACAAAGTGGCCCGAAAAAAATCGGCCAAGACCAGTGACCGACCCGGCGTTACCCGGGGGAAGCAGTGGATCAATGTGGACCAGTCCCTGGATCTGCTGGATACGCCTGGAATTCTGTGGCCAAAGTTTGACGACGAACGCACCGGTATATATCTGGCGTTCACCGGGGCGGTAAAAGACGATATTATGGACTTGGAAACCTTGAGCTGTCATCTGTTAACCCTACTGGCTGACCGGTATCCAGAGGCCCTGCTCACCGGCTATAAGCTGGAGCAACTGCCCAGCCTGGGGCTGGAAGAGAACGACATGGCCTATGGCTACCGCCTTCTAGAATGCTGCGCCCAAAAGCGGGGCATGCGGAGCTCCGGCGGCGCATTTGATACCGAGCGTATGGCAAGGGTTCTGCTGGATGAGTACCGGGCCGGAAAACTGGGGCGGTTTACCCTGGAAACACCGACCGGAAACTAGGAATGTAGAAAAGGAGAGCGGCATATGGACCTGTGGCAATATGAGCAGGAAGCTCGGGCCGCTGGATATGGATTAATCTGCGGCTGTGACGAGGCGGGAGCTGGGCCGCTGGCTGGGCCGGTCTATGCCGCTGCGGTGATTCTGCCTGTTGGGGCAGAGATTTTAGGGCTCAATGATTCGAAAAAGCTGAGCGAAAAGAAGCGGGAATCCCTGTTTCCTGTCATCCAAGCTACTGCCCTGGCTTGGTCGGTTGCCAGCGTGGACGCGGGGGAAATTGACCAGACTGACATCCTCAGTGCCAGAATCAAGGCGATGCAGCTGGCCATCAACGATTTGAACCTGGCACCTGATTTTGCTCTGGTGGACGGAAACCGGGATCGGGGCCGGTGCGCCGCAATCACCACTGCGCACCGCTGTATTGTAAAGGGAGATAGCCTGTCAGCCTCTATTGCGGCAGCTTCGGTGCTGGCCAAGGTGAGCCGGGACCGTTTGATGCTGGAAATGGCGCGGAAGTACCCGGAATATGGGTTTGAGAAGCACAAGGGGTATGGGACGCAGCTCCATTACGAGATGCTGCGGATTTACGGTCCCTGTCCCATTCACCGCCGAACCTTTTTAAACGCCTTATGAGCGGGCAGGAGAGCAGAGTGCTGGGGCGCTGGGGAGAGGCGCTGGCGGCGGACTATTTCCGAAAAAGGGGCGCTGCCGTGTTAGCAGCCAACTGGCGCTGCCGGTTTGGAGAACTGGACCTCATCGTTTCGGATGGGGCGTATCTGTGCTTTGTGGAAGTGAAGCTTCGAAAAAATGCCTCCTATGGTCAGGCGGGTGAGTTTGTGGATTGGCGCAAGCAGGAAAAGCTTCGGGCCGCGGCGGAGTCCTATCTGGCTCAGCATCCGACGCAGCTTCAGCCGCGGTTTGATGTGGTAGAGGTCTATGCTCCACAGGGCACAGACACCAAGACACCAATCGTCCGCCATACGGAAAATGCCTTTTGAAAACAGCGGAGAACCTGCCGTTTTTCAAGCAATCTCTTGACCTTCTGACGGGAAACTGGCATAATGGAATGGAGATAATCTGTTGATCAGAAAAGATAGGAATGATTGAGATGCAATATATCAGCACAAGAGATTCCGGGCTGCGCTTCACCGCCTCTCAGGCGATTACCCAGGGACTTGCCTCAGACGGCGGTTTGCTGACCCCCTTTTATATTCCAAAGCTGCCCGGCAATGCGCTGAAGGACCTGAAAGACATGTCCTATCAGCACCGGGCCGTCTATGTGATGAAACAGTTTCTGGAAGAATTCCCGGTGAAAGAACTCACCGATTTTGCCGCTGCCGCTTACGGACCGGAAAAATTTGATACCCCTGCTGTGGCTCCGGTTCACACGCTGGACGACACCACCCATTGCCTGGAGCTGTGGCACGGGCCAACCAGTGCATTTAAAGATATGGCTTTGCAGATGCTGCCCCACCTGCTGACCGCTTCTTTGACCAAGACCGAGGAGTTCAAAACAGCGTTCATTCTAGTGGCAACCTCGGGTGACACGGGAAAGGGTGCGCTGGAGGGCTTTAAAAATGTTCCAAAGACCCGGATTCTGGTGTTCTATCCAAAGGACGGCGTGTCCGCGGTGCAGAAGCTTCAGATGGTAACCCAGGAGGGGAGCAATGTGGGCGTGTCCGCAGTATGTGGAAACTTTGACGACGCCCAGACCGGCGTAAAATGCCTGTTCTCCGACCAAAGGCTGAAAGAAGAGCTGGAACAGCGGGGCTATTTTTTCTCCTCGGCCAACTCCATTAACTGGGGGAGAGTTCTCCCCCAGATCGTTTACTATGTCTCCGCTTACTGTGACCTGCTGCGGGATGAGAAGATCCAGTCAGGTCAGAGCATCAATGTCTGTGTGCCCACCGGAAACTTTGGCAACAGTCTGGCCGCATACTATGCCAAAGAGATGGGGGTGCCCATTGACCGGCTGATCTGCGCTTCCAA